>DASTET010000032.1:0-2335 GCA_035709445.1 Blastocatellia bacterium
CTGGCTGGAGCGCACGACAAACGATTTGAAAGCAAAGGTCCAGAAGGCCGAACAGGCCCTTGCCGACTACACCCGCGATCATAACATCTACGCGCCCGACGCCAAGGACACGCTCGTTACCGACAAGCTCTCGCGTCTCCACTCTGAAGTTTTGCGAGTCGAGACGGAACGGGTGGTCAAGGAATCCCTCTACGAGGAGGTGAGGGCGGGCCGCATAGCGCAGCTCCCCGAGAGTTTTGCCGACTCGAGGATCGGGGCGCTTCAGTCGCAGCTCGGGCAGCTTGCCGTCCAGGTCGCTCAGCTAGAGGTCACATACGGGCCTAAGTACCCGCAGGTGATCCAGATCAGAGAGCAGATGGCCGCCATTCAGAAGCAGATCGATGAGAGCCGCACCGCTCTCGAAGATAAGCTCAAGGCCGAATACCGGCGGGCCGTCCGCGACGAGAATACGCTCAAGACGGCGCTGGCTCAGGCCAAGACCGAAGCTGTCCAGCAGAACCAGGATGCCGTCCAGTATAACCTGCTCAAGCAGGAGGCTGAGACTACCCGCGCGCTCTACACGCAGTTCCTACAGAAGACCAACCAGGCGAACATACAGCTTGCCGAGCAGCCCAACAACGTGCGTCTGGTAGAGACGGCGGAAGTGCCTTCCTCTCCAGTCAACGCGAACCGCCCCCTCTACATACTCTTCGGCTTCTTCGCCTCTCTTTCGGCGTGCGTGGGTCTGGCCTTCCTCCTCGAGCAGACGAAGAAGACCATCAAGAGCGTCGATGACGTAAACCGCTATATCCAGCTTCCCGCCATAGGCGTCATCCCGGACATAAAAGGTCATACGTCGCGCCATCTGCTTTCAAGGAATGGCAAGCATAAGCAGGTCACCGACGGCAGCTCGGCGGCCGATTCCATACTGAAGCTGAACGGGCGCAACACGAGGCCGCTCATCACCCACGACGACCGCTCGGTGGCCGCCGAAGCCTACAGGACCGTGAGCACGTCCGTGCTGCTTTCGTCCGGCGACGCTCCGCCCAAGACCATACTGTTCACCAGCGGGCTTCCCGGCGAGGGCAAGACGACGACGGCTGTAAACACCGCGATATCGCTGGCGCAGTTCGGGTCATCGGTGCTTATCATTGACTGCGACCTTCGCAACCCGACCGGGCACAAGGTCTTCAACGTGGAGAACTCGCGCGGGCTATCGACCTACCTCTCAAGCGAGGTCGATGTCGATAGCCTTATACAGAGGCTGAAGATTCCGAACCTGTCGCTGCTTCCCGCCGGGCCTTCGCCGCACAACCCGGCCAAGCTGGTCATCTCCCGCAAGATGAAGCTCATGCTCCAGATGCTCGGCGAGCGATACGATCACATACTGATCGATTCGCCCCCGATGATAGGCGTCACCGACGCGACGATACTATCGACGCTGGTCGACGGAGTGATAGTTGTGGTTCACGGGAACAAGAGCTCGCGCGAGATCGCGCGCCGCACCAGACAGGAGCTTGTAAACGTAGGGGCGAACATATTCGGCGTGGTGCTCAATAATATAGACCAGACCGATTACCAGTATTATCAGCCCGCTTACAAGTACATCGAATCGGTTACTGAGGACGCATAAGGCGCGCCTCATTTTGAGCAGACAGGTTTGAGCTTCAGGACAGGACAACTCGAATGAGCGCGTTAAATAATGCTACGGCAGCAAGCCCCAACATAGTGCGCGTCGAGCCATCCCGCGGGTGGGTGGCGATCAGAGTCAAAGAGCTGTGGGAATACAGAGAGCTGCTCTATTTCCTCGTCTGGCGCGATGTGAAAGTGCGCTACAAGCAGACGGCGCTCGGCGCGGCGTGGGCCATCATACAGCCCTTCTTCACCATGGTAGTCTTCAGCCTCTTCTTCGGGCGGCTGGCCAAGGTCCCATCCGACGGCGTCCCTTACCCGATATTCAGTTACGCCGCGCTTGTGCCCTGGACCTTCTTCGCCTACGGGTTGGGCCAGGCGTCAAACAGCCTTGTGAGCAGCTCGAACCTGATCACAAAAGTTTACTTCCCGCGTCTGATCATTCCGATATCGACGGTGCTGTCGGGCGTAGTCGACTTCGCGCTTGCCTTCGCGGTGATGCTTGGGATGATGCTCTATTACGGAGTGGTCCCCACGATAAACGTGTTGTGGCTGCCGCTGTTTCTGCTGCTTGCGCTTGTTACGGCGCTGGGCGTGGGGCTATGGCTGTCGTCGCTCAATGTCAAATACAGAGACGTCCGCTATGTCGTGCCGTTCATCACCCAGTTCTGGATGTTTGCCACGCCGATAGCCTATCCGAGCAGCCTGCTCTCGGAGCCCTGGC
>DASTET010000033.1:0-2894 GCA_035709445.1 Blastocatellia bacterium
CAGGGCGATACGGGGCTCACCGGCCGCAAGATCATCGTCGACAGCTATGGCGGCGCGGGCGCGCACGGAGGAGGCGCTTTCTCAGGGAAAGACCCGACGAAAGTCGACCGCTCGGCATCCTACATGGCTCGCTACATAGCCAAGAACATAGTAGCTGCCGGGCTTGCGGACCGCTGCGAGGTACAGCTTGCCTACGCGATTGGCGTCGCGGACCCCGTGAGCGTGCTCGTCGATACGCGGGGCACCGGCAAGCTCGATGAAGACAAGATTTCAGACCTTGTGCGTGAGCATTTCAAGCTCACTCCCAACGGCATTATCGAGAGCCTGGACCTGCGCCGCCCGATCTATCGCAAGACCGCTGCATACGGTCACTTCGGTCGAAACGAGCCCGAATTCACCTGGGAGCGTACCGACAAGGCGGACGCGCTCCGCAGCGCAGCAGGAATATAACTAAAGTCTAGCGAGTCTAGCGAGTCTGGCGTGTCTAGCGCGTCCCGCTCCTGACGGTGATGATTACTATGCATCATCTCATTTATGCAGTGTCTGTCTTTAAAGCGACGCGCCAGACCCGCTAGACGCGCCAGACTCGCTAGACTGTTTAGGAGAAATTGATGACAAGCAGCACTAAAACACCCGATTGTGATGTAAAGGACCTGGGCCTGGCCGCTGCCGGGCGAAAGCGTATTGAATGGGCCGAGCGCGAGATGCCTGTGCTCCGCCTGATCCGCGAGCGATTCGAGCAGGAGCGCCCCTTTGAGGGTAAAAAGATCGTCGCCTGTTGCCATATCACCACAGAGACGGCCAATCTGGCGAGGGCGCTCAAGGCGGGCGGAATCGATGCGGTGCTTATCGCGTCGAATCCGCTCTCTACTCAGGACGATGTGGCCGCAGCGCTCGTCGCCGAGTACGGCATCCCCGTCTATGCGATCAAGGGCGAATCGACGGAAACCTACAACCGCCACGTTCGGATGGCGCTCGATCACGAGCCGGACCTGATAATCGATGACGGGTCGGACGTAGTGGCCACGCTGGTCAAAGAGCGGCCCGAGCTTCTTGAGCGGATCGTCGGCACTACCGAAGAGACCACGACCGGGCTTGTGAGGTTGCGGGCGCTTGAGAAGAGCGGGCGCATGACCTGGCCTGCGATTGCGGTCAACGACGCGCAGACAAAGCACTTTTTCGACAACCGCTACGGCACGGGCCAATCGACGCTCGACGGGGTGATTCGAGCGACGAATATTCTGCTCGCGGGCCGCACGTTTGTAGTAGTCGGCTACGGCTGGTGCGGCAAGGGTGTGGCTATGCGCGCGCGCGGGATGGGCGCAAATGTTGTGGTTTGCGAGATCAACCCGATACGCGCTATCGAGGCGGTAATGGACGGTTTTCGAGTGACCACGATGGCGGAGGCCGCGCCGCTCGGAGACATCTTTATCACCGTGACCGGCAACCGTCACGTGATAGATAGCCATCATTTTGCGAAGATGAAGGACGGCGCGATAGTAGCCAACTCCGGCCACTTCGATGTCGAGCTGAACCTGGTCGCGCTCGGCGAGATGAGCGAGTCGCGCGAGCATCTTCGGCCTTTTGTCGAAGAATTCAGGCTGAAGGATTCCGGCAATCGAGTCATCGTTTTAGGCGAGGGCCGTCTCATAAACCTTGCGGCAGCCGAAGGTCATCCTGCTTCCGTCATGGACATGAGCTTTGCCAATCAGGCGCTCTCCTGCGAGTACCTTGTAAAGAACGAGGGCAAGCTCGCGCCGGGTCTTCACCTGCTCCCGGAAGAGGTCGATATGGAGATCGCTTCGCTCAAGCTCGCGGCGATGGGCATAAAGATCGACCAACTGACGCCTGAGATGATCGAGTATATGAATAGCTGGGAGACCGGGACCTAGCCCAAACCTTTAAGAAGCGGAAGTAATAAAGAAGGCACAGATGAAAGAGGAGATTTGTTCTCTTTCATCTGTGCCTTTAGCATTTTTCGCAATTCAGGAGAGACTCGCGCGCGCGGCTGACCGGCATTAGTCTTCTTTCTTACGGTCCTCCACCCTGCGGCCCTGGCGGCGGCGCTCCTGCTTGCGAGTGGTCAAAATCCCTGCGGGTTTCTGTCGAGAGGCATCCCGTCGATCGCCCTTGCGGCGGTCTTCTCCTGACCGGCGCTCCAGGCCGTTTTTGGTCCCGTCTTTCTGGTTTCGCATAGTGCTTGAGATAATCGGCCTACTATTCCGTGATTGAAGATGGATTTAAGGGAGCCAAAGGGGCGCTCTCTTTATTAATCTATACTTCAACTGTAGCTAAAAGGCCGAGCCTTCGCTATTTGAGCCTTCGCTGTTTGGGTCGGCAGCCTCGGCGCTTGATTCTGCCGGAGCTGAGCCCTCGCCCGTGCCTGCGCTCTCGGTGGCGGGCGTACTGAGGTCCGGCTGGCTTTCGGCGGCGGACATCTCTGGCGTCTCGTCCGAGACAGGGGCTTCGCCCCCTTCCGGGCTGTCGGTGAAGTACTCTTTAAGCTCCTTGCCGGGCTTGAAATACGGCACGCGCTTGGCCGGAACATCGACGGGCGCGCCTGTCTTGGGGTTGCGACCCCGGCGCGGGCCTCGCTCGCGAGTTCGGAAGCTGCCAAATCCTCGAAGCTCGACTTTCTCGCCTTTATGCAAGGCCCCGATTATGGAATCAAATACGGTTTCGACTATAACTTCGGCATCGCGCTTGTTTAACTCCGCAGCGCGTGCCACTTCCTCTACAAGCTCTGCCTTAGTCATCTGTCTCCTGTGCGCCGCGCGGGTGGCGGCCTTTTGTTTTGAGTCTTGAGCCCTGGATTATAAGTACTGAGTTTAGCCCAATCGCCTTTATGTCTCAAAACCTATAATTCAAAACTCAAAAGACGGTTAGCCGGTCAC
>DASTET010000034.1:0-6786 GCA_035709445.1 Blastocatellia bacterium
ATAATCCCTTTTTCATACAATCCCGTTTCATTGATTCTCAGGCTCAGCTCGCGCCGGCTTGCGCGCGACGAACGACGCATGCGCTTTCGAAAAGAGATAGTCGCCGTAACCGCTCATCTTTTTGACCACAAACCCGGCGAGGCGGAGATCGCGCGCGACATCGCTCGATCTGTACAACCGCAGCCGGTGTACTTCGACCGCGCGCCTGTAATGCTGCCCCAGCTTCCGAAAACTGATGATCCTGCGGGTCAATATCGATCTCGCCCGGTCTTCGCTCTTCTCGACGAGCACTGTCCAGTCTTCCCCTTCGGAAAAGCTCTTTATCGCAGCCCCCTCGGCGACCTGGCCCGGCTCGACGATGTCGAAGATGAAGAGCCCTCCGGGGGCGAGCGATTTATAGACTCTTTGAAAGAGTCGCGGCAGCGTCCGGCTCTCGTCGACCGGATCGAACAGGTAGTTGATGCATTCGCCGATGCAGGTGACGGCATTACAGACCGGTATTCGGGCTTTGAATAGGGACCCTACCTGAAACCGCGCATCCGGCGCCCTCTTTCGCGCGATGGCGATCATCGCTTCGGATATATCGATTCCGAGAACGCTATAGCCGGCCCTGGTGAGATGTTGCGCCCATATCCCGCTGCCGCAGCCGAGGTCGACTACGAGGCCCTCCCGTATATGGTTCCGTCTGAGTAACTCCAGTATTCCGGGCGCGGATTTGAGGGCGAAGTCGCCGTGCCCGACATCATGAATAAACGCGAGGTCGTCGTTGTAATACTTTTTCATCTTTCGCATAAATCCGCGCGCAATCGAGCGCCGTCTCAGGCGGGGTTTAATGCTTCCCCTGTCTTTCTATATCATAATAGGCGTGGCGCAGAAAGTTAGCGACGATGTGAGCAGAAACGGGTCCGGGAGTTTTCTATGAACACGCCTACCGATGAGATTGATCGTGGAATCGAAAGCGAGAGATATGAGATACTGCAACAGCTCGAAGACTGGCTGGAGCTGCCGATGCTTGTGCTCGGCCTGATCTGGCTTGCGTTATTACTGATCGAGCTTACCTTCGGCATCAGCCCCATCCTTGAAACCATCGGCACGGTCATATGGATCATCTTCATAGTAGATTTCGCTGTGAGGCTCGCGCTCGCCCCGCGAAAGATCACATATCTGAAAGAGAACTGGCTGACGGCAATCGCGCTTGTGCTGCCCGCACTGCGCGTTTTCAGGATTGTGCGTGTGGCGCGACTGCTGAGGGCCACGCGCGCCGTTCGCGGACTGAGACTTATACGCATTGTCACATCGGTCAACCGTGGGATGAAGGCGCTCGGCAGAAGCATGCAGAGGCGCGGTTTCGGCTACGTGCTTGCGGTCACATCGCTTGTTATTTTTTCCGGCGCGGCAGGTATGTACGCATTCGAAAACGAAGCAGAGGGCGGGCTTAGCTCATATGGGTTGGCGCTCTGGTGGACGGCGATGCTTTTGACATCGCTCGGCTCCGAATACTGGCCGCAGACGCCCGAAGGGCGCGTGCTGTGCCTCATCCTGTCGCTCTACGGCTTCGGCATTTTTGGATACGTAACAGCGACACTTGCCAGCTTCTTTGTCGGGCGCGACGCAGAAGACGAAGAAGGAGAGCTGGCGGGAGACAAATCTTTAAAAGAGCTGCGCGCAGAGATAGCCGCGCTGCGAACAGAGATTCGCGGGTTGCGCGGCGACGCGGAGCTGGGACAGGAATGATTAACCGAGAATTCACTTTTCAAACCAGGGACCGAATGACCCTGGATTCACCGCCTGGAAGACTGCCTGGCCACTTCGATAAGCGGGCAGGGCAGCCCTTCGCTTGTAGCGAGCAGTGCAAGCCCGTCCGCGCGATAGCATATTGCCTCGCCCTGGCGACGGCTTCCTATGTTGACGGGCGCTAAAGATTCCTTCCATATACTGTCGAAAGCAGTCCCCCGACTGTCGGGCAGCACCAGCTCGACCGCGCCCAGATAATCGCACAGCACGACTCGCCTCCCGTCGGGAGAGATGTCTCCGCCGGTTATGAACCCTCCGAGCGGGTTCGGGAACCGAACCTCTCCGACTCGCGCGAGCGTGGATATTCCTGTTTTCGGAAAGGGCGCTTTCAGGCTGAAGACACCGGCAGCGCCGCCCATCACCTTGGTGACGACGTAGAGATCGCCTGTTGTGGGATGAACCATCAGCGCCTCCGCGTCGTAACTGCCATCCGGATATTTCAGCCGAATCGCATCGGCTGCGGCAGTGTTAACAGCAGACTTTTTCGTTGAAGACGCGGCGGCGGACGCGACCTGAGGCTCGATCACTCGATAAACGATAATGTGGTCGCGCTTTTTCGAGTTGTCCCCGATGTCTCCTATGTAGAGATAATGCCTGTCTCGCACAGGTCCGGGCCCGATGGCGATATCTTCCCAGTCCCGCGCCTGCGCTCCCGTGACGCGCCAGACGCCGCGCTGTTTTCCCTCGCGGTCCACGGCATAGATGAAAGGCCCGTCGCCGCTGTCGTTATGCGTCCAGAAAACGTTCGTGTGGCGTCGAGAGGCCGCTATCCCGCTGCTCTCTTTAACGGACCGGTCTTCGAGGTCGGCAAGGTGGACCGGCGCGCCGTAGCTTGAGTCGTCGCCCGCGTCAAGGCTCTTCGGTATCGCCTGGATCATAGAGAACGACAAATAAATCAGCGGCAGTGCGAGGAGGGTTGCGGCAAAGATCATCCGTCTTTTCCAGAGGATATTCATTACGAGTAAGTTTAGACGGTTTCCGACCTCTCGCCAACCACCCGCAATGAGCCCACGCGCCGCAAGTAAAAGTCAGAAGTAGAAAGCAGGCCGGCTGATCCGGCGCTAGCCTTCGGGCGTAAACCCGAGCACTACGTCGAACCGCGCCGCAAGCTCGCCTATGCGCGACCCTTTGATCGGGGCGAAATCTGATATGAGAGAGTTGCGGGACTTTACGTCGCGTATCGCGTTGAGAATGAAGTCGCGGTCGTTGCCCGGATCGCCTTTGATATAGCACTGCGTTGTGAACTTATCTCTTCCCTTCACCTTGACGGCAAAGTGTATGTGCGGTGCGCGACCGGGGTACGGGACCGGCTTTATGGTGCGGAAGAGGTATTCGCCGGTCGAGCCCGTCATAAAGCGACCGAAGCCCTGAAAATTAGCGTCTCTCTTCTCTCGGTTGACGCTGCCGGTATGGAGGTAGGCGCCGTTGTTGTCTACCTGCCAGATTTCGACGACTGCGCCCCTTATCGGCTCGCCGCGCGAGTCGAGGATCCGCCCGCTCAAGTAGGTGACCGCTCCGACGGCGGGTGTGATCATGTCGTTGATGATCAACAGGTCGTTATCCGTGTCGAGAGGCATCTTATTCGGATAGAACGGGCCTTCGGTCTGAGCAGGCGTGCGGACCAGGTTGTCGGCAAAGACGCCCGGCACGCTGAGAGCAGCCGTCCCGGCTATCCCGGCGGCGATGCTTCCAAGAAAATGGCGACGCGTAAAGTGCAGGTGGTTCTCTCTCATGGCTCAGGGCCTCCTTAAGTAGAACTTCGTTTACGAGTGCAACGATTCTTGATCGATAGCCTGAACCGGGTCAAGTCAGAAGCCAGAAGTCAGAAGCCAGAAGTCAGAAGGTGGCCGATGCTGATTCTGATTTCACGCACTCGGCAATAATCGAGAGACTGCGCAAGAGATTCTGGCTTCTGGCTTCTGACTTCTGGCTTCTTAAAAAGTCACAGCATAATATCTACAAGAACAGGAAAATGGTCTGAGCCTATATTGGGCCCGACCGTTTTATCGTTGACCAAGATCTCTTCCGAGACCAGACAGAAGTCAATCGGTATTCTCATCCAAAGCGTGTGTGTGGGCCAGGTCAGATGGATCCCTCTCCCTGTCGAGCTGTCCGATAAACCGGTCACGCCGAGCAGCCGGCCAAAATAGTATGACCAGGGCGACATATTCAGATCGCCGATAAGCATCTTCGGTCCCGGCACCGATGACAGATAGGCCCCGATCGCTTCCGCCTGCTCATTTCTCAGCCGGTAGTATGTGTCGCTCATCGGCGCTGAGAGGTGTGCGCCAAATATGGTCAGCTTCCGCTCCGCAATCTCAAGCTCCGCGATGACCGAAGGCGCTCTTGCCTCGCCAAGATAAACGATCTCACCTTTGATGAGAGGCCGCCTGCTAAAGAGGACTATGCCGAAATTGTCCGGGCGCGGCTCGGACACTCGATAAGGATACAAGGAGTGAAGCTCCTCAAGGGCGCGATCCCAGGCGGCATTGACCTCCATCAAAAGTACAATGTCAGGACTGTTATCGATGATGTATTGCCTGACCAGATCATACTTCCGGTTTGCGGTGTTCACATTGATCGATGCCACGCGCAGCGGAGTCGTGGCGTCGCCTGCGGCGGCGTCGCCGGGCAGGTAATAGGGCAGAATAGAGGCGAGGTTTATTGCGGCGCAAAGGCTGAGGACTGCCGACGACCGCCATTTTTTGCCAAGGAGCAGAAGTAAGATGACGACCGAGATTAAGAACAGGTACTGGACCCGGAAATGTGAGAACAGATCGAATACCCACCAGAATCTCCCCGCAAAACCTGCCAGCGTGGCTGAAAAAATCAGAACGCCTGCGGCGGCCAACAATCCCCATAATCTGACCGGGCCTCTCAGGATTTCACGCATGCGCAGATAGCCTCTTCATGTTTCGCATATTATGAGCCTCTGCTTACTCCTCTCTGCCGTCGACTCGCCCGGTCACAAGAACGTTTCCGGGGCTGAGCGCCGGCCGCGACGTCCGCACCCGCTTGAAGCCGATCTGCTTGAGCCCCCGCGCATATTCGCTGCCGCTATAGCATCCGGCATTCGAGGTGAGGCGAAACAGCAGCGCGCCTCCGTCCGCTTCATCGGGTTTGCGGTTCTTATCCGAAGCCTCTATTTCCCATATGGCTACTGTTCCATCAGGGTTCAACGAACGGTATGCCCGATCGAGAATATCGAGGATCGTCTCAGGATTAAAATGGTGGAGAATGTTTGAAAGCAGCACCACATCATTCTGATTTCCCAGATCATCTACGCGAATGTCTCCGGCGCGGTGGCTCACGATATCGTCTATCTTTTCGTCGCGCGCAAGCCGCCGCGCGTGCTCGATGGCGACCGGCAGCTCCAGCACTTCCGATTTCATAGGAGGGTGCCTGCGACAGATTGCGGCCCCTATCAGCCCGTGCGACCCGGCCAGGTCGAGCAACCTTTTTGCGCCGCGCCGAACCGGGACGCGGCTAGCGACCACCGGGGCGCCGAGCCGCGCAAGCTCAAGCATTGCGCGCTGGTAGTCGGCCCAGGCCGCCCGGTCCGTCATGGTCTCGTGAAAATCGATCCCTCGCCCCGTGCGAATCAGGTCTTCGAGATTTTCCAGCATCTCCCATTGCGTGTAGTTCCACTGCAAGTAGCCGACAAGCTCTGTCTCGGCCCCGGAAACAAGCGACTTCTTAGAGAGCCTTGAAAGAGCGTACCCGCCTCCGTTCTGTTTCAGGTAACCGGCGAAGACCAGAGTGCGCAGGAGCAGCTCCGTACACTCAGCATCGAGGCCGCAACGCTCGGCAATCTCGGCAGAGCCGAGCGGTTCGTTGCGAAGCGCTTCGAATATCCCGAGCCGCACGCCCGCCATGATTGTGCGCGCCTTTGTGATCGACAACACCGCGTCGATGACCGGCACAGGGACCTTGCCCGACCAGAGCGCCAGGCGCTCAAAGAGGTTTGTAGGGATCACTCCGTATTTCATATCTGCTCCGACGGTCCACCTCTTGCGCTTGTCGCAATATTCAATGATAAATGAACAATGGGAAATCGAAAATGTTTTGGCCCCGCCCCTGCTGCTTTTAATTCCTGCCCGAATAGAATAAACTCGTCCGAGGCCCGGCCCTTCAGAGATTGACACCAGGAGAATTCGATGAGAGTCATCACGGTCCTTATCATCCTAACGCTCGCCCTCGCCCCTGCCGGTTGCGCGAAGAGGGAGACAATCCCTTCCGGCCAGTGGATCGATCTATCTCATGACTTTTCAGCCGACACGGTCTACTGGCCTACGTCGGACCCTTTCAAGTTGGAGACGGTTGCTGCGGGGCTAACCGACAAGGGCTATTATTATGCCGCAAATAAGTTCTGCGCCTCGGAGCACGGCGGCACTCATCTCGACGCGCCCATCCATTTTGCAGAGGGCCGCAGGACCGTCGACCAGATACCGCTTTCACAGCTTGCCGCCCCTGCCGTAAAGATCGATGTAACCGGCCCGGCTATGTCCGACAGGGACTACCTGATAGCGGTCCAGGATCTCACCTCCTGGGAATCGAGGCACGGGACGATCCCCGACGGGAGTATCGTGCTGCTCCAGACCGGCTTCGGGCAGTACTGGCCCGACCGCGCAAAATATCTGGGCACAGACAGGCGAGGGCCGGAGGGTGTGGCCGAGCTTCACTTCCCCGGACTTCACCCCGAAGCCGCCGACTGGCTCGTCAAGAATCGAAAGGTGAGCGCGGTAGGGCTCGATACCGCCAGCATCGATTATGGCCAGTCACAGAATTTCGAGAGCCACGTGATACTGATGAGTCAGAACATCCCCGCGTTCGAGAATGTCGCCAATCTCGATAAAGTGCCGGCGACGGGCGCGTATGTGATCGCAATGCCGATGAAGATCAAGGGCGGGAGCGGCGCGCCTCTTCGCATAATAGCCCTTGTCCCTGAGAGATGATAAGCGGCGAATTTGCTATGGCCGACCACAATATATA
>DASTET010000035.1:0-4758 GCA_035709445.1 Blastocatellia bacterium
CGCTGCAATCGCGCCGCCTTCTGCTGGAACTCGACAAGCGCTGCCCGATCGGCTTCCGTCATATTGGACACCCCTTCTACTAAGACGGAGAACTGCTGCGGTCTGGAGAGCGGCGCCATCTCGCCCTCGACCCTTCTGGCCAGTGTCACTGTGTACCTGCCGGGCATAACAAGCGGGCCTGAAGGAGGCTCGGCAAACGGGTTCTCTTCTTCTCCTGCCTGCCGGGGCGGCGGGAGGTTAGGAGCGGGCTGGCGCAGGTCCCAGCTAACCCTGTGAAACCCTGCCGAGGCGGGGCCGTTCAGCCTCCGCACGACACGGCCCGATGAGTCGGTCACGGTCAGTACGATTCCCGCCGGCTCTTCCTCATCCTCAGCCCTGAGATCGGCTAACGTGGGGTAGGGAGGCGTCGCGCCTTTACGCTCGGCCTCTCTTTCCGCCTCCTGTCGCCTTTGCTTTCGAGTCTTATGTGACTCTTTGAGATAGTAAGAGAAGACTGCTCCGAAGGGCGGGTTTTCAGCAGTGTAGAAGGATTCTCCCTGGAACGCTTTGCCGCGCCCGCCGAGCGGCTGAGACTGTATGTACATGAGCGCGTCCTTGACTTCGAAGAGGTGGCTGTCGCGCGCAAGCAGTTCCGGGGTCACGCTTCTGAGCGGCGTATAGTTGTCGAGAATGTATATGCCTCGCCCGAAGGTTGCTGCGACCAGATCGTTCTCGCGCTTCTGTATAGCTAGGTCGCGAACCGCGATCGTCGGCATTCCGCCCTTGAGCTGGACCCACTTCTGCCCGCCGTTTACCGAAAAGAAGAGGCCAAATTCCGTGCCCACGAACAGCAGGTTCGGATTGACGTGGTCTTCGGCGATGGCAAGTACCGGCCCGTTGGCCGGGAGGTTCCCTTTGATCGAGGTCCAGCTCCGTCCTGCATCGGTGCTCTTGAGCAGATAGGGGGCGAAGTCGGAATTCTTATGATTCTCGAAACCCGCATAGACGGTGTTGGGTTCGTGGTTTGAGGCGATGATCCGGCTGACATAGGTCATCTCAGGCACATCGGGGAACTTTTCGATCTTGCGCCAGTTCTTCCCCGCGTCTTCGGTGATGTGAATCAGTCCGTCATCAGTCCCCACATAGATCAAGCCCTCTTTCTTTGGCGACTCGGCGAGCGCGGTCGAGTTGCCGAAAAAGGAGGTCGAGGCGTGTTTGGCCACCGCATCGACGCCCCAGATCTTTCCCATAACGGGCAGCTTGTTCCTGTCTATGCCGCGCGAAAGCTCCCCGCTTGTCACGGTCCAGCTTTCGCCCCGATTATCGCTGCGAAAGAGCCGGTTAGCGGCAAAGTAGAGCCTCGTCCTCGAATGCGGGCTGATGATAAAAGGCGTGTCCCAGTTATACCTGAGCGGGTCTTCGCCCCTTCCCGGTTTGGGCTGAATCCCGAGACGCTCGCCCGTGCGCCGGTCGAAGCGGGATAGATAACCGTACTGCAAGGCCGAATAGACTATGTTCGGGTCTTCGGGGTCGACCTGCGACCGGAACCCGTCGCCGCCGAGCGTCACAAACCAGTCGGCGTTGGTTATACCCGATGCGCTTCGCGTCCGCGACGGGCCTCCCATGCTGAAATTGTCCTGTGTCCCCGCATAGACATAATAAAAGGGGAGGCTGTTATCGACCGTCACATCATAGAACTGTGTGATCGGCAGGTTTGATTTGAAGTGCCAGTTGGCCCCGCGATCAAAGCTCTCATAGACGCCGCCGTCTGAGCCTACGAGATAATGGTCGGTGTTGGCGGGGTTGATCCACATAGCATGGTTGTCGACGTGCTTGGATTTCTCTCCGAGCGGGCGGAGCGTTCTCCCGCCGTCGTCGGAGACCATCATCAAAACATTCGGGACATAGATTCGATCGACGTCCTTCGGGTCCGCGATAATCTGCGCATAATACATCGCGGTCGAATCGAAGGGATTGCGTCGCTCCCAGCTCGCGCCCCGGTCCGTAGAGCGGAAGATGCCTCCGCGCCTGTCGGCGGCTTCGATGGTTGCATAAAGCACGTTCGAATCGACGGGCGATATGGCCAGCCCTATGCGGCCAAGCTCGACGTTCGGAAGCCCCGCCCGGAGCTTGTTCCAGGTCGCTCCGGCGTCGGTCGATTTATAGATAGCGCTTTCCGGGCCGCCGTTGATGAGCGTCCACACATGGCGGCGGCGCTGGTAGGCTGCCGCGTAAATCGTCTCCGGCTCATTCGGGTCTAAAACAATATCGGTTACGCCGGTGTTCTCGCTGATCGTCAGAACCGCGGTCCAGGTCTTCCCGCCGTCTGTTGTCTTATACAGACCTCGGTCTCCGCCCGGACCCCATAGCGGCCCCTGAGCGGCGACATAAACCGTGTTCGAATTGCGCGGGTCTATCAGGATACGGCCTATGTGCTCGCTCTTCTTCAGACCCATGTTCTTCCAGGTCTTCCCGCCATCATCTGAGCGATAAACCCCGTCGCCGTACGATACGCTGCGCTGGCTGTTGTTCTCGCCGGTCCCTACCCAGACGGTCAGCGGGTTTTTTGGATCGAGGGTGATAGCGCCTATTGAATATGAGCCTTCATTATCGAAGACGGGAGTCCACGTAGTTCCAGAGTTGGTCGTCTTCCACACGCCGCCCGAAGCGGCGGCCACATAGTAACGGGATGGATTGGCTGGCTCGACTGCAAAACCGCTGACGCGACCCGACGTGAAGGCGGGGCCGATCAATCGCATCCTGAGTCCCATGAAGGTCCCTGAAGACATCGGGTCGGGTGGACGCCGTGGCTCTTCCCTCCTGGGTTCTTCCTTCTTAGCTTCTTCCTGTTTCGGGGCTTCGCTTTGAGCGCGTTCCGATTGACGCCCTCCTGTCTGAGCCGGCGCCTGTAGCGGAGCCAGGGCCACGACGACGATCAAAAAGAACAACAGAATATCCGGCAGTCGTTTCAAAGTTGTCTCCTCCTTGAGAGAGCCGGTTGCGGCTCACTGTAAGAATCGCAGAGAGGTCGCTCAATAGCTGAGTCGACCTCTCTGATAAGACGCGCGCGTAGTTTAAGGGAGCCGTTCGAAGGTGAATACCACGCCGGTATTGCCTGCGGGACTTAGCATTAGCTTGTTGCCTTCGAGCTTGTATTCCCACTTGCTGGGCTTGCCCATCGAGGAGGGGCTGGCCTGCGCCATCTGATGCAGGGTGATGACGTTGCCTTGAACCTCGAACATGCCGGCCGTTGCGCGAAGCCCCTGGAACGCCTCGGCCATCTTCTTCATACGGTCCGCCTCAGGCTCGTTCTGATCCCAGGTCTTGCGGTTTACGCCAGACTGGACAAAGGCCATGTATTTTCCGTGGACTACGATCATGCCCTTTTGCTGGGCCTCGGTCTGCTCGCCCCCCTGGAACTTAACCGATACGAATTTGTAAGCGCCTTCGAGCTTGGGGTCAGAGGCAAAAGCGACCGTCGAGCAAGCAAGCATCAACGCAGCAATAAAACAGAGAGATTTTAGTTTCATCAAAGGTCCTCCTGGTTAGCAAGTTTTCACTGGAAAATCGGTATGAGATCTACTCACGTCTGAGGCGGGTATGATAACCATGTGAAGCTGCCTTTTCAAGGAATGAAAAAAATGTTGTATCTCTTCAATCGATAGTGCGCGTGCGGAGGTATGCTTGCGCGGCAGCCTGAGACCGGGATAGACTTCTCGCCATGCCGGACAGAGGAAAAGTGATCGCGCTCGTCGATGATATGTTCTTCGCATCCAAGATAGCCGGGGCAGCCAGCCATGCCGGTCGTTCGCTCGTGAGAGTGAAAACCCGGGAAGAGCTTGAGCGAGAGCTTGGCGACAGGCCCGATCTTTTCCTCATCGACCTCAACTCAAGCCGTCTCGACCCTATAGAAACGATCTCGTTTCTCAAGACCCGGCCTGAGACCGAAGCGGCGACTATAATCGGGTTTCTCTCGCATGTTCAGGTGGACCTGTTGAAGCAGGCGGAAGCAGCCGGCTGCGATTATGTCATGCCGCGTTCGAGTTTCTCAAAATCGCTGGGACAGATTCTATCCGGCGAGCTGTCATCATCCGGGTCGGATCTTCGCCCGGCAAGCGCCGCCGACCATGACGCTGGCGATCATTAATACAAAAACGTCTCTAAAAAGTACGCCGATGACTTAATAAGGTACGGCGAGACGATTTCGAGTCTGGTCTATGTCTGCGCAAAGGCTGAAATATAGGAGTATTCTTCTCTCTTGATCGCCCCCTCGCTCCGGCACCTTTCTTGCACTAAGTCGACACGAAACACAAAGGACGATCGACTGGGGGAAGAATCATGTCATTATGGGAAATCCTGACCAACCACAGACATTACTGGGGCGTTCCTCACAAAGACGCAAACAAGTCGGGGCTGGTCCAAGTATGTTACGGATGCGGAAAGATCCGTGATGTGAAGATCGATATAGCGTCCTTGATGAATCCGGGCGAGTAGCGTGACCTCGGCAGCCCGGGAAAGCAGAACTTCGGAAGTCCTGAAACATCTTAGCTCCCTGGCTCAGCCCGCGCTGCGGGTTTTTGCATCAATAGATGTTATGACGCCGTAAAACTCCGGGCGTCGATCGGCAAGCCTGTCGATCTCATACGCGCCCGCGACGTTGATTATACGGTTGTTGTTCGATCCTTGAAGGTCGATCTGGGAGATGAGGATCTCCTCGTCTTCGCCTCCCGCCTCGCCTACAGTATCACCGTTATAGTCGGCGACCTTGCTCTGACCGAT
>DASTET010000036.1:0-2675 GCA_035709445.1 Blastocatellia bacterium
GCCCCCTCCGCTTTTGAGTCGCCCGCCACCAGATCGACCCTTGCGCCGGCGGAGGCGACCGCGCGCGCGGTCGCCGGGCCTATCGCGCACACGACTGTCCGGTTAAGCGCCGAAAGCGCCTCGGCCCGCTTTTCGCTCAGACGGCGAAAAAAGAAATCCGCCCCGTTTGCGCTCGTAAATACGATCCAATCATAACTTTCCAGCCGATCAAGAGCGCCGTCGAGGTCATCCCAGCTATCCGGCCCCCGTATCTCTATCGTCGGGCAGTGAATTACCTCAGAGCCAAGCTTTTCAAGCAGCGTGGCAATCTCCTCCGACTGTCCGCGCGGTCTCGTCACAACCACGCGACGCCCTTCGAGCGGCCGGGAGTCGTAAAAGTTTTTACCAAAATCCCCGTTCATGGGTTTTTCTGCGGCAGCTATTCGGACCTTCTGGCAATACGTCTAATTGCTAGTAGATTATATGCTTAAGGCCAAAAACTGGCAACCGGGAGGCGTATCTTGGTTATACCCCTTTAGATATAAGATTTAGACAGCTTCAAGTGAGCGCCCGGTCGGAAGAAAGATTATGAGCGGGGTGAGTAAATCTTTAATTAACAGAGTTTACGGAGGGTTCTTGAAAATGTGCTGTCTTGAAGAGAGGGGTGGGTGAGAGCGGCGAAGGGGTGGGCGGCGGTACAAGCTATTTGCTTGACTTGCCGATAAATTATTGATATAAAAGTGCCATAAACTAGCGTCGGTGCAGGATTTAAGCGCAGCTAGTATTCTCTCGATTCGAGGAGCCGATGAGCACGCACGTTAGTAAAACCAGCAAGAACCGCTCACCCGCCTCTCAAAAGCTGCGCGCGACAAAAGGTAAGAAGGCAGTTTCGAAAAAGCCCCAACGACCTGGAAAGATAGCCAAGCCTACAAAGAGCAAGAAGACCGTTTCGGCAAAAGTAAAAAAGCAGGCGGCGCCGGCAAAGAAGCCTGCCGTCACTGCTAAGAAGACTGCGCCGAAAAAGAAGGCGGCAAAGGCCGGTGCCGCGCGAGCAGCCAGGCAACCAGCTCGCAAGCCGGCAGCCGCGAGGAAAGCGGTCTCGAAGGCGAGGCAGGTTGTCGTTAAGCCGCCGCCGCAAAGAAAGATTGCGACCCCTTCCACCCTTGCAGCCGTCCACGCTTTCGAGCACGCGCTGAAGATCTTCAATCGCCATGATTTCGCCGCTGCCAGATCGGCTTTTGAGGAAGTGCTGGATAAGTTTGGCGAGCAGCACGAGGTGGTCGCGCGGACGCGTACCTATCTTGCAATCTGCGAGCAGCGACTGGCGCGCACGCCGTCAGTCCCGCGCAATACGGACGCGCTCTATGATCAGGGCGTCTTTGAGTTGAATAAGGGCAACATTAGAAAGGCCGTTGAATTTTTTGACAAAGCCCTGAAGGCCGAGCCTCGCGCCGACCATGTTCTCTATTCGCTGGCAGCCGCTTACTCTCGATTGAATGAACAGGCAAAGGCGCTCGACGCCTTGCGCCGCGCCATTTCCCTCCGCACAGTTCACCGCTCGCACGCGAGGCGAGACCTCGATTTTGCAGGACTCCATACGAACGAAGAGTTCCAGCATCTGACGGGGTTCGGCTTCGACTTCGCAGAAGAATAAGCTTAATTTGACCTTTATAGAATATGGGAGATAGTTAATTATGTCATCTGAGGCGATTGCCGGACTCAGAATCGTGTCAATCGGAGGGGGAACAGGGCTGTCTACGCTGCTTTCCGGGCTCAAACACTTTACCGGGAAAGATGAGTTCGACGTAGATAGCGAACGCCCTTCATGGATAGAGACATTGACTGCGGTTGTGACGGTCACAGACGACGGAGGAAGCTCTGGTCGGCTTCGAGAAGAGTTCCAGATACTCCCGCCGGGCGACATACGAAACTGCATGGTGGCGCTTGCCGAAGACGAGCGCCTGCTGACGCGTCTCTTCCAGTACCGCTTCGAATCGGATGGGACGCTTTCGGGGCACAGCTTTGGAAACCTCTTTCTTACGGCGCTCGCCGGGGTGACGGGCGACTTTCTGGACGCGATAAGGCTGTCGAGCGAAGTGCTTGCCATAAAGGGGCGCATATTTCCTTCGACTGTGGAGAACGTAGACCTCGTCGCCGAGCTTGAGGACGGCCGGGTCATCTACGGCGAGACGCGCATAGTCCAGTCGCGCGCCCGAGTCCGGCGGCTCAGGCTTTCGTGCGAAGACTGCAAGCCGCTTCCTGAAACGCTCGATGCCCTCAAGCACGCCGATATAATCACAATCGGCCCCGGCTCTCTTTACACTTCGATCATCCCCAACCTTCTCGTCGAAGGCATAGTCGATGCCATACGCGACTCCCAGGCCCTGAAAATCTATATCTGCAACATAATGACCCAGCCCGGCGAGACCGAAGACTTCACGGTCGAAGATCACGTCCGCGCTCTCTACGAGTACAGCCACAATCTTGAGCTTGATTACGTGATCGTCAACTCTGCGCCTATCAACGATGCTCTGCGCGAAAAGTATCTGGCCGACGGCGCGGTCCAGGTCGAGTTCAAATCCGGAACTCATGCTCGGCTCGACGGCGATACTCTGATACAGGCAGGCTCGATCGCAATCCCCCGCTCAGGCTTTCGATTGATACTGGGTGATCTACTCAACGAAGACGGCGTAGTG
>DASTET010000037.1:0-11883 GCA_035709445.1 Blastocatellia bacterium
GCCTTACCCTTCTTACCAGACGCTGCGTACGCATAGCCTAGCGCAGACAGGTAGACCGGGCCACCGCCTGAGTCCAGCACGCTTTTTTGCAACTCTTCTATCGCCTCATTAAATATTCCTTTTTGCACATAAGCCCGCCCAAGCGCCCAGCGCGCCTGTACAAAGTTAGGGTCAAGATCGAGTGTCTTTTTACAGGCTGCTATTGCTTCATCATATTGACGCGCAAAGTAGAGCTGCCATCCTACGTTCATATTCGTAGAAAGCGACACTGGTTCGAGCTCTTGCGCTCGTCTCGCTTCTGAGATTGCCTCGCTGGTACGACCGCTCGCCATGAGAAGATGCGAATACCACTGATGAACCAGCGCATACTTCGGATTAACCTCGATAGCTCGCTTGTATTCTCTCTCCGCGTTTAGCAGGTCCCAATCGTAATAGAGCATCACGAATGCAAGCGATGTGTGAGCTTCCGCGAGCGTGTTGTCAATTCTTAATGCATTCATTGCCGCTTCTTTGGCTTTCGGGTGCGCTTCCATCGGAGGGAGAACGCCAAGCCCAAAAGCTCCTAAGAAGTTATAAGCATCGGCCAATCCAACATAAGCCAGCGCGTAGTTCCGGTCTTTATCAACCGCCTGCTGGAAGTAATCCAATCCCTTTCTAAGCCCTTCATCCGTCCTCTTGTTCCAGTAGAAACGTCCCTGAATATAAAGCTGATACGCTTCGGTGTCATCCGTATATCTCTTAGTCAGGCGTTGCTTCTCGTCCTGGGTTAGTGTCAATTGCAGCTTTTCCGATATTTGTCGGGCGATTTCGTCTTGCACTGCAAGTATATCCGAAAGCTTTCGGCTATATTTCTCACCCCACAGTTGCGAACCGTCTGCTGTATTCACAAAATCCGCTTGAACGTACAAAGAATCTCCGTGCTTAATTACGTTTCCTGTGAGCACAGTATCTACGTTCAACTCGCGCCCTACCGCCAGAGGGTCGATCTCCTTCCCCTTGTAACGAAAGGCCGTCGTGCGGGCTGTCACTTTCAACTGAGATATTTGTGAGAGGCTATTGATAATACTCTCTGTGATTCCATCGCTGAAGAATTCTGCATTCGGATCAGGGCTGGAATTAGTGAAAGGCAGGACTGCCAGAGAGCTTATCGGTTTTCCCGACAAAGAAGACCGGGATAAAAAAAGCGCTATACTGGCAGATAAGAGTAGAACCAGCAGCGCCGCAGCGGCATAAAACCAGCGATGTCTCTTTCGATCATTAACCGTTCCCGCAGGCTTTGGAATGCCTGGTTCGCTATCCCGCTTGAGACTCTTAAGATCAATCAAAAGCTCCCGTGCAGATTGATAGCGATTCTCTCTGTCCTTTTCCAGGCATTTGCGTACTATACGTTGAACTTCGGCTGGCACATCCACATAGCGCGTAAGCGGGGGCGGTTGCAGCGTCAGGATCGCAGAGATAGTCGCTGCTGCATTCTCCCTCACGAAAGGGTGTCTGCCACTTACCATCTCATATAAGAATGCTCCGAAACTGAATATATCGCTACGAACATCTAATGCCTCACCCCTGACCTGCTCCGGGGACATATACGGCACTGTGCCAACTATTACTCCCGGCTCCGACAACAGGCTCTGCGTCTCTGCCTCGCTTTCCAGCGAGTTCTTATCCTTAATCACTTTGACCAGCCCGAAGTCCATCACCCTGACCTGCCCTCGCGGCGTGACCATTATGTTCGCAGGCTTTATGTCTCGATGAATTATTCCGCGAGAGTGAGCCTCCGAGAGCGCGTCCGCCACCTGGATTGCCACATCCAGCGCTTCGGCAAATTCAAGCGGCTTGCGCTGCATGCGATCTGCCAGGGTCTCGCCTTCGACATATTGCATCACTATGAAGCTGCGACCGTCTTCTTCCGCGATCTCATGAATCGCACATATGTTGGGGTGATCGAGCCTGGCTGCCGCCTGTGCTTCACGCAGAAGGCGCTTCCCGGCTCGCTCGTCTGCGACTGATTCGGGAGGGAGAACCTTGATGGCAACCCTGCGGTTCAGGCGTGTGTCCTGCGCCAGATAGACTTCACCCATCCCGCCCGCGCCTATAAATGACAGCACTCGATAATGTGAGAGGCTCCGGCCAACGAGAGATGGGTTCTGCCCCTGCGCGACCATCCTTGCAGCCACCTCAATCGCAAGCGTGGCGAAGTAATCGCCCACCTTGTCGTGAGCCGAAAGCAGAGACTCAACCTCCCGGCGCAGCTCTTCGTCTCCGCCACAGGCCGATTCCAGAAACGCCGCGCGCTCGTCGGGCTCTCGCTCCAGAGCCGCGTGGTAGAGATGCCCGGCTTGCTGATAACGCTCAGGCGTCATCTCTTCCCTCCTCGCCCAGCTCACGATATAGCCACGCCTCAGCCATGCTCAAATCCCTTTTCACCGTCCCGACAGATACATTGAGCGCTTCGGCTGTCTCCTCCCGGCTCAGCCCTGCGAAAAACCGTAGCTCCACCACGCGGGCCTGTCTTGCATCGAGCTTCTCCAGCGCTTGCAGCGCGTCGTCGAGCGCTACCAGGTCGGCGCTCCGCTCCCTGGCGATTCTGTCTGCTCCCGATAGCGAAACCCGCAGCCTGTCGCCTCCTCGTTTCTCGCGGGTTCGCGCTCGCGCGAAATCAACCAGGATGTGCCGCATGATCTTACCGGCAAGCCCGAAGAAATGCGCGCGGTTCTGCCACTCGACACTCTTCCAGTCTATGAGCCGGAGGTAGGCTTCGTTGACTAGTGCCGTCGTCTGGAGTATATGGCCGGGCCGTTCGGCAGCCATATGGCGGCGGGCTATGCGGTGAAGCTCTGTGTGGGCCATCGGTATGAGTTGATCCAGCGCAAGTGAATCGCCGTTGTTCCAGGCAAGAAGCAGTTGAGTAATTTCGTGGGTAGAGGGGGTCTGCATCGAACTCTCCGGTGTTGCTCGATACGAGCGCGTAACCTAACGATTGGCGACATTAAGCTAGCACACGCGAGCAGTCACTTTCAATCAGCCGTCGATGAAAATCGAAGTCCGAAAGCAGAGGCAGGTGAGGGCAATTCAGGTAAGAACAAAAAATATCGAGCGGGGGTTAGACGTTTCTCGGGCAGGCGACGCCTTTATAGATGAGGGCGGCTTGTCAGCCGGCGAAAAGGCGCAAGCCGGGGCGCTGCCCCCTAATATCCGCGAAGGCTCAATCAGGACTAAGCGGTTTCCAAATTCGGGACTGTATCCCGTCCTATGGAGGTCAGAATGAAGATAACATTCCTTAAACGATCGCTTACCGTAGTTGCATGCAGCGCGCTCGTTATAGCTGCGAGCGCCTTGAATTCGCCGGGACAGAACAGTGAGAGCGGTAATCACAAGATCAGCACCCGGCCGGTAATTAACATGTCAGACGGCTCTGTCGTACCAGCCGCCGGGTCTGTCCTTTTCAGAAATAACGAGGGAGTATTCTTTAACATCTCCACCTCAGGGCTCACCCCGGGCGATGCGGTAACGGCATGGCTTGCCGTCTTCAACAACCCTGAAAATTGCGCAACAGACCCTTGTACGCCGGCAGATTTTGCCAACCCGGATGTTAACGGCACCCTGTTCAGCGCAGGCGGCATAGTCGTCGGGCCAGACGGCAAGGCGTCCTACAGCGCGTACCGGGCCGTCGGCGACCTGGCCGGCGCACGGCCGAATTTCGGGACAGGCAATGGTCTGGTAAAGCCGAAGAAAGCAGAGATACATGTCGCCATTCGCACACATGGCCCGGCGAACCTGATGGACCCGGACGTATTGCAGCAGCAGCTCACTATGTTCAATGGAGGTTGCCCGCCGACCGGTTGTGTGACTATCCAGGCATCGATTCACCAAAAGTAAAAACCCTTGCAGCCGATGTAGCATGCGCCCGGGCGGGCGTTCTCATAACTCCCGCCCCCGGCGCATATCTCATTATATCTATTGTGTGATGAGGTGGATATCATGACTACAAACAAGATCGAAATAATACCCGACACTGCATCTCCATCCGCGCTTGACCGCAGGACGTTTATCACAAGATCGGTCGTCGGCGTTGCAGCAGGCATCGCGGGCCTTTCACATCTTGCAACCAGGAGCGCGCAGGCCGAAGTGAACAATACCCGGGCGGCAGCCGGGTCCGCATCGGGTAAGATACGCAGAAACCAGGCTTATCAACTCCGCATTGAGGCAGCCCGCCGCGAAAAGAATCACCCTGTTGCCGACCACCCGACAAACGGCGACGAACAGCTATACCCGAACAGGATCGCAAGCTATTCAAAAGGTCTGCCCCACAATTCCCTCGGCGAAGTAGATCTCGCAGCCTATGATTCTCTAATTCAGGCGCTCTCGACAGGCGACCCCGCCGACTTTGAAGATATTATTCTGGGCCAGACCGTCAAGCTCACCAACCCCCAGGCGGGACTCGCCTTCGATATGCAAGGCCCCGACTCGCATTCACTTTCTATGAGATCTGCTCCCGCATTCTCCAGCCCCGAAGAAGCCTCAGAGATCGCAGAGAATTACTGGATGGCGCTCATCCGAGACGTCCCTTTCTCTGAATATGAATCTAACACGCTCACGATCAGAGCCGCCGAGGACCTATCAGGCTTCTCCGATTTCCGAGGGCCGAAGATCACAGGCCAGGTCACACCTGCGACCCTCTTTCGCGGCACCACCGCAGGCGAACTCGCCGGACCATACATATCCCAGTTCATGTGGAAAGAGACTCCCTTCGGCGCCGAGCGAATAGATCGTCGCATGCGAACAACTGTGCCGGGCGTAGATTACATGACTTCTTACGCCGAGTGGCTTGCAGTTCAAAACGGAGCCTTGACCGCAGCCCCTCAATTCGACTCGATGCCTCGATACATCCGCGCCGGGCGCGATCTTGGCGAGTGGGTTCACATAGACGTGCTGTTTCAGGCATACTTCAACGCGCTGTTGATTCTGTTGAGCATGGGCGCGCCGGTTGATGCCGCCAACCCTTACAGGCAGTCGCGCACGCAGATAGGCTTTGGGACGCTGGGCGATCCATACATAGCGAGCGTGATGTGCTCGGTGGCGACGCGAGCGCTCAAGGCCGTCTGGTATCAGAAGTGGTTTGTGCATCGTAGGCTGCGACCGGAAGCATTCGCCGGTCGCGTGCATAATCATTTGACGGTAGCGGCGAGCTATCCCATCCATCCTGAGATACTCAATTCGTCGGCGCTCGATGAACTGTTTAACAGAAACGGGACGTACCTGTTGCCGATGGCGTTTCCCGAGGGGTCGCCTACGCACCCTGCCTACGGCGCGGGCCACGCCACGGTGGCGGGCGCGTGCGTGACTATATTAAAAGCGTTCTTCGATGAGTCTTTCGTCATTCCCGACCCGGTGGAAGCAAGCGCAGACGGGTTGCAGCTGGTTCCATACAATGGGCCGGACCTGACGGTAGGCGGCGAGCTAAACAAGCTCGCATCAAATGTCGCAATCGGTCGAAACATAGCGGGCGTTCATTGGCGCTCGGATGCGACGGAATCATTGAAGCTTGGAGAAGAGATCGCCATACGCTACCTCAGGGAAGAGCATGCCTGTTTTAATGAAAGGTTTGACGGGTTCGCTCTAACCCGGTTCGATGGCACGACAATAATAGTCTGATGAGATGAAGAGAGGTGCTCAGGCTCGCTATTCCCCTGCGAGCAGCCCGGCAAGGATAGGATAATGCTTTAGAGGCCGCAGAGGAGCGCAGAGAAAGAATATACCTCTGCGCTCCTCTGCGGTTAAGCGGTCTCTATAAAGGCTGCTTCCTACCCTCCTGCGATCTCTCCTCTGCTCGCTGCCTTTCGATCTCGCTCTCGATCTCACGCTCCAGCAGGTCTAAGCGGCTCTCTAACTCGGTGAGCTTCGCCTGCTCGGAACGCAACTCGTTCGCGAGCTGCTGTTCGCGCTCTCGCTGCCGTTCCAGCCCCAGCTTGTACCGATCAACTGCCCGTTTTCTCTCCTTAAGCTCGAACTCCAGCAGCGATCGCTTGTTCGTATCTGTCTCCTGCTCGACCTGACTCTCCATCAGTTTGCTTTGCTCTATAAACCGTGGGATGGTCGCCTCTATCTTATCCATTCCCTCCCGAACATCTTCGAGCATACGCGTCAGGCGGACCACCTGCTCATTATGCGCTCGAAGGCGTTCAAGTATGATCTGGCTGCGATAAGCGTTGAGCCCGGTCCTTTGAAGCGTCCTGCGTAAAAGGCGGACCTCATTCAGCAGCGATTGAAGGGTTCGGTTATCATCGGGCTGCTTCGCGCTCTGGGCCAGCGCCGGATCAGCAGAAAGAAAACAGAAAATCGAGAGAGTAATGAGCCAGAAAGGGAAAGAACTTTTTATACGGTTCATTATATGCTCCTTCAGGTAAGCTATCTGAAATAGTGTCGCAAGAAGGTCAATCCATTCTTCACCTCAACACGCTATACGAAGCGGCGTAATTTGATGTTCGTTGGAGATCGGGCGAGATAAAACAGCAGAGGTTCGAGTCGCTCTTTCCTATCATTCTCCTATTAACAGACCGGCGGGAAAATGGCGAAATATCTCGGCCACCGGCAACGCTTTCTCACCCTCTACTAGCTGATCGGTCAGGACGTGACGCCAGGCGGAGGGCGCGTCTTCCGGCAGATGCACGAGGGTTTCGCCCCACACGGCTTTCCCTATCGGGAGCATCTCTGCGTTTACGATTCCCGTCATCAGGCGCGGCGTGACGACCACAGCCCAGCCGCCCTCTTTTCGTCTCGCAAAGGCCACGACGTGATCTTTCAGATGGCCGCTCGCCTCAAGCGGGATGTAATCGCCTTCGTCAAAGACCTTTCTATTCTGCTTTCGCGCACTCAGCGCGCGATAGATGGTAAAGAGCTTTACGCGGCCATCCTCTCTGCCCGAAAGCAATTCTTCGATCAGAGAGAGCAGGTTGCCGCGCTCTTTCTCTTTTATCTCTTTTAGAAAACCCTGGCGCCTTTGAAAATCTACGGGGCGGCGGTTATCCGGGTCGACGAGGTTCAGGTCCCACAGCTCGCTCCCCTGATAGAAATCGGGCACCCCCGGAGAGGTTATCTTCAGCAGGGTCTGAGCCAGCGAGTTCAACGCCCCGAAGAACGCGGTCTTCTTTTCAAAGCGGATGAAGTTGATCAGGAAATGGTTCTTAGGCGACGGCGTCAGTATCTCTTCGACGAAGTCCTTCACGGCAGCCTCGTATTCGAGGTTCGGCTCAAGCCAGAAGCTGTGTGTCTTTGCCTCCCTGAGCGCCTTGATCATGTAGCTCTTTATGCGCTCGATGAACTCGTCGTGGTCCTTCGCCGAATACGGAAAAGCGCCTATGAGTGTCTGATAGAGGAAATACTCTTCATTGGGATCGGGGGCAAGCTCGCTGCCCACCTCTCTTTTGAATCTCAGGTTCTCCTCGCTCCACTGCCGGACGTGCATCTCCCATTCTTCGGGAAGCTCCGAGAGCACGTTGATCCTCGCCCTGACGTCTTCGCCTCGCTTCGTATCATGAGTCGATGTCGTATTGAGCGTGTGCGGGTGGCGCTTGTGTCGAAGCAGGTTGAAGCGATGGAACTCATCTACGGATATGGCGAAGCGGTCGGGGCCGCCGCCGACCTCGTTTAACGACACCAGCCGGTTGAAGAGGTACATAGTAGTGTCTTCGAGCCCCTTGGCCATCAGCGGGCTTGTGAACTGCTGAAACCTCATCACGAACTGGAGCCACAGCTCTTTATTCTCTTCCGCGAAGTTTTCGGGGTAGTCGAGCCAGAGCACCTTCTCTATGAAATCGAGCTCGCGCGCAAGCTCGGGGCTGCGGGCCTGCGCCTTCTCTATCGCCTCTTCGATATACATGCGGTCCTGCGCGCTCACGTTCTTCTCATCCGTGTAGGTGCGATAGACCGGAAATAGCGCCGCTAGCTCTACGAGCGCCGTCTTCAACCCTATCCAGGCGAGGTCTATCCCCTGGCGCGTCGTCGTCGAAATCCTCTTGAGCACATAGGTGAGGTTGTCGAGATCGCCCGTCAGGTGGCGCTCTATCAGGAGCTTCTTCTTCTGATAGACCATCTCTTCAAACGAGGCGACGCCTGCGAACTCCGCGTACATCCTGTTAAATCCCTCCCGGCTCGCGGCATCGACAAACAGGCCGCCCACGTAGCTTGCGAACTCATAACCGGTCGTCCCCTGGACCGGCCAGGCGCGCGGAAGCTGCTCGTCGAGCTCCAGTATCTTTTCGACTACTATGTACGCTTCCGGAAGCTGCTCGCGCAGACGCGCGAGGTAGAGCGAAGGATCGTAGAGGCCGTCGACGTGGTCTATCCTCACCCCATTGATGCTTCCCTTGCTCACCAGATCGAACAGGAGGCGATGAACCTTTTGGAAGACTTTTTCGTCTTCCATCCTGAGCGATATAAGCTCGTTGATATTGAAGAACCGCTGGTAGTTGATCTCTTTGGTCGCGACCTTCCAGAAAGAGAGCCTGTACCGCTGCTCGAAAAGAAGCCGGTCGAGCAGCTCTATCTCGCGGTTGAATGTGCGGACGTTCTCGTCGATGAACTCTCTGAATGTCTCATTCCCGTCGTAGAGGTCCTGTAGCAGCTCTTTTGCGATCACTATCTGCGCGTTTCGCGCTTCAGCGGCCTCAGGCTCGCGCGGCAGGTTCTCGATTATATAGACGGTGCCGAGCGCCTTGACGAAATCGGGGTGGCGGTCTCCGAGCGTCTCTTTCAGATCGTCGAAACGGTGCCCGATTATCGAAGCGTATGACTCTATCCGAATCGGATAGATTGTCTCGTAGTACTTTATCGAGAACCCGCCTTCGCCGTATCCGAGCGACAGCTCGCCTTTCTCCAGGGTCTCGCCGTAGGGGCTGCCTAAAAAAGGCGCGATCAGCTTCCCGCGCAGGTTCTCTCTGAGGTGGTCCCACACCACGTCGAAGAAATCGAAAAAAGGCGAGCTTGGCCCCTTTTCGAAAATGTCCATCAGCATACGGTTGCGGCTGTCGTACGCCATGTGATTCGGCACGAAGTCCTGTAGCCATCCCATCCGGCGGCGATGCAGCGCCTCGACGAGCGCCTCAAGCTGGCTTCGGGAGCCTATTTCAGGGTTGATCTCGTTCGGGTCCACGACATCGTACCCGTGCGCGCTCTCCCTGCGGGCCTTGAACACAGGCGACGCATAGACGGTGTCTGGGCCAAGCTCCGAAAGGTATGAGACGATTTCCGCCGCCGCTTCGAATCCGAACGATGAGTTGAACTGTAGCCGGTAGGTTGCCGACGGAATGTACATCAGAAGCTCCTCACGCGAAGGTAATCTCCAAGCCTGTCCAACCGCTCAAGCCATTCGCGGGCCTGCTCGTCGCCGCTCTCGGCCTTTTCGCGCATAGCTGATGATAGCTGTCTGCCCGTCGAAAAGATGACGTTCTGAACCCTGGACATGTCGAAATCGAGCGAGAGCGGCTCAAGCGTCTTGAGCATTTCTTCCACGACTTTGAGCAGAGCCGGGTCTGCCGGGTCACGCAGGAAAGCTTCCATCATCTTGCTGGCCTTTTGAGACGCGATGAATCCGAGCGTTGTGCGGTCGACTTCGAAGGGCCAGAGTTTGACTTCGGCCACAAGGCTCCTGAGCTGCGGCAGGTCTATCTCTCCATTGCCGAGCGCCCTGCGCAGGTCCGCGTTGAGCGTAAACTCTGCGGTCGTGGCGAGCGCCTTCGGGATAGGCGCCTGATGCTCCCGCATCGCAAGCATGATGGGATAGTGGTGATCGTAGAGGCGGCGAAAAGAGCCTTCCACCTCTTCAAGCGTAGACTTGAGTATCCGGCCCCATACCCTTCGCTGCTCGTCGCGGAACAGGTGCCACAGCGAATAGTTGTGCGTCTCGAAATGCTTATCGATCAGCCGGATTATATCGGCCAGGTTGCTTCGCCGGAACGCCTCCCTTATCTCCCTGCGCATAAGCTCGAACGCTTCATCCCCTTTGAACTCGCGCGCGCCGCCGAGCAGGTTATGATCGCCAAGGTGGAGGACGGCGAAGCTTATCGTGCTCTCAGCCAACGTTATGTTCGACCTAAGGTGCGCCTTGCCTATACCAAGCTTCTGTCTGCCCGCCTCGCTGAAATCATACGATTCTCTCGTAGCCTTATAAGCATAGATGGTGGTCGTCTCCGGGTAATCTTCAAAGAGCGAAGAGACGGCGTAGTGCGCGCCGACTCTCATCAGGTCGACCATGGCCGGTTTGACGAGATTCCGGTAGACCTGCGCGGCATTGCCGTGCTCGGGGACGTTGCTTGCGGCCTGCTCGATCCTTTCGAGGAATGCCGACTCAAGCGAGACCCCGGTGGTCTTTTCTGCGAGCTGGATGGCGCGGGCGGCGTAGGCGAGCACCTGCGTGGTCTCTATCCCCGATATCTCATCGAAGAACCAGCCGCAGCTTGTAAACATCAACATCGCGTGGCGCTGCATCTCAAGCAGCCGGAATATGCTCACCTCGTCCTCCTTCGAGAGCTCCCGTGTCGCGTGCTCTGAAAAGAAGGCGGCCACATTCTCAAGCCCCCGGTCGAGGATCACATTTATGTAATCGTTTCTCGCCCGCCAGGGGTCGCGTAAGTACTCAGCTATCTCTTTCTCATAAATCGAAGCGACCTCGTCGCGCAGCCAGTCGAGCGTGTCTCTTAACGGCGTGCGCCACGCCTGATTCCAGCCTTCGCGACCGCTATTGCACCCGCAGTTCTCTCTCCACCGTTCGATCCCGTGCCCGCAGCTCCACGATGTGTTCTCGATGATCTCTACCTCGAAAGCGGGCGGGAATCTTTCGAGGTACTCGCCGTAGATGGTGATCTTTGCAAGATCGTTCGTTTCGATGTGGTGGAGGCAATAGGCCAGCGCCATCTCCCCGAAGCGGTGATGATGACCGTATGTCTCTCCATCGGTCGCTATGTGGACCAGCTGCGGGCGGTCTTCTTCGACAAAAGCGCCTACCAGACGATTCGAGAAAGCCTCTCCGCTGTTGAGGAGCCCGCCGAACGCTATGTCTTGCGAGATAGGCCCGTCGTAAAAGAAGAGGTTTATAGTCCGGCCCGAAGGCAGGCGGCACAGGTAAGGAATGCGCGGATCGATTCGCGCGCCTTTGACCTCCTTCCACCTTCTGCCGGCGAGGCGGCGGACCCGCCCTGCCTGTCGCGGAGCGAGTATGGTGAAGCCTATCTCGTGCTCGGAGAGCACCTCTAATGTTTCTGTATCGACCGCCGTTTCCGCAAGCCACATCCCTTCCGGCCTTCGACCAAAGCGGTGCTCGAAATCGCGTATCCCCCAGATGACCTGCGTGTGTTTGTCCCGGAGGTTCGCAAGCGGCATGATCATGTGGTTATAGACCTGGGCGAGCGCCGAGCCGTGGCCGGAAAACCTCTGCCTGCTCTCTCGGTCCGCCGAGACTATGGCGCGATGGACGTCGGGTCTGTGGCGCTGCATCCAGGCCAGAAGAGTAGGTCCGAAGTTGAAGCTTATTTTCGAGTAGTTGCTGACGATGTCGACGATCCTGCGTTCCGAATCGAGTATGCGCGAAGCGGCGTTCGGGGCGTAACACTCGGCAGTTATACGCTCATTCCAGTCGTGATACGGGTAGGCCGAGTCCTGAAGCTCGACCTCTTCCAGCCACGCATTCTCCCTGGGCGGCTGGTAAAAATGTCCGTGAATACATATAAAACGATCCATGCTTATGTCTCCATTCGGTACGGGGCAAAAGTGCGCAGTATTCCAATAAGTCCCAACTGATTCGCATAAGAGTCAATATATGCGCGTTTCGCGCTGGGTTTTGCCTTCTTTCTATCACCGGCTGAGCGGATGGGGCAAGCTTCATTCCGCGAT
>DASTET010000038.1:0-4535 GCA_035709445.1 Blastocatellia bacterium
GTTGTACTGCACCACGAACGGGATCTTCTCGAGCTCGTAGCCCTGCTCGCGCAGGTTGATGCGCAGGTTGTCCATGCTCTCGAGGTTCGCTTCCATGCGCTCGATCTGGCTGTCGGCCACGAAGACCACGCCGTCGACGCCCTTCAGGATGAGCTTGCGGCTCGCGTCGTAGAAGACCTGTCCCGGCACCGTGTAGAGGTGGAACCGCGTCTTGAACCCCCGCACCGTGCCGAGGTCCAGCGGCAGGAAGTCAAAAAAGAGCGTGCGGTCCGTCTCGGTCGCAAGGCTTATCAGCTTGCCCTTTGCCTGCGGCGCGGTCGAGTCGTATATGAACTGGAGGTTTGTAGTCTTGCCGCCAAGACCGGGTCCGTAATAAACGATCTTGCAGTTTATCTCGCGCGATGCGTAATTGATGAACGTCAAGGCTCTATTCCTTATGACTGTGCCGGTGAGGCCGGGGCGGCTACCGGGCTGAAAGGATGCTCAAAGGGGCAAAACGAGACATCTATCAGTTGAAAAGGGCGTCGATGTCCTCCTCGGTTATCTCGGCAAACGGCGAGTCGAGTGAGACTCCCAGATCTCGCTCGCGGGCTATCTTGGCGTCGATCGTTTCGAAGATCATGTTCATCTCGGCTGTGGCCCGCTTGACGCGCAGCCGCACAAGGCCCAGACTCGACCGCTCGTCGAATATGACTACCAGTATCACGCGCGAAGCCACAATAGAGATGTGTATATTGTCGCGCTCGCCCTCGTGCGAGAGGACAGGGAACCCGCGCTCGCCTATCAGGTGAGCCAGGCCATCGGTTGCGGCCACGTTGCCGGCTGTCAGGCTCGCAAGCGACGTGGTGTCGAGGTTGAGCATCTCTCCGTGCGCGGCTATCTGCTGCCCGTTCTTATCAACCAGGAAGACGAACTTCGCGTTCGCGTCTGCGCACAGCCGCGTGATGACGTGCTTGAGCTGCTCGTACTCCTCTTCATACATTACGACCGGAGTCGTCATTGCTTCTCCTCTTATCCTGGACCGTCGCAAGGGGAGCCGTGCCAGCCGCGTCTTTCGCTTGTAAATTCAGGGGACTCTTAGAAATCTGGCACCCATAGCATAGATGAATATCAGGGGCAGTCGCGGGGTAGGGCCTTTATAGCATACGCAAAAATCGAGCACAAGACTTTTGTTCTTGGCGATTGCAGCCATACGCCGGGGCGCGATGCTTGATACCCTCAAATGCCGAATGTATCATCAAACCTGCCTTTGCATCCAAACAGGAGGAGATATGGAATCGAAGTATTTAAAGCATGTCGACCGCGATGAGATAGTCGAGATAGTATCCGAGCTTGTGCGTCATAACACGGTCAACCCGCCCGGCAACGAGTATCTCTGCAAGGAGATCGTCAGCCGTTGCATGCAGAAGCTGGGGATGGAGATATCCTATTACGAAAAAGAGCCGGGCCGCACGAACATCGTCGGGCGCATCGGTCGCGGAACGAAATCGATAGGCTTCGTATCGCATATGGACGTCGTGCCTCCGGGCGAGCTTGAGCAGTGGGAGACGGACCCGTTCGAGCCGACTATAAAGGACGGGCGGATATACGGTCGCGGCACGCTCGACGATAAAGGCTCTTTCGCCTGCGCCTATTCCGCCTGCAAAGCATTCCTGGCCGAGCACCCGGACTTCGATGGACGGATATATTTGATCGCCGCCGCAGACGAAGAGATGGGCTCGCATCTCGGAATAATCTATCTGGTCGAAGAGTGCGGGGTGAAATTCGATGTCGCAATCATCCCCGACGGCGGGCGGATGGACCTCTCCATCTACGGCGAGAAGGGCATACTCTGGGTGGAGGTAGCAAGCCACGGCATACAGGCGCACGGCTCTACCCCCGAGCTTGGGCGCAACGCGATAGTGCCGATGGCCGAGCTTCTCGCCGAGATAAAAACACTCGACCTCGGGGCGGAGTACGACCGCGCCTTTGACGGGTGGACGATGAACGTGGGGACGATACAGGGCGGGTCATCGACAAACACCGTGCCCGCGACGGCGCGCGCGACGATCGATTTCCGCCTGCCGAAAGGAATAACAAAAGGCGACGTGCTCGCCAGGATCGATGAGAAGATCGCAGCAGTCAAACGCCGCTCGCCGGATGCCGACTTCAGCGTCAGGGTCATCAACGAGAGCGAGCCTCACCTGTCGGACAAGAACTCTGTAATCGTTCGCAGCTTCGACCGCGCCGCCGGGCGTCTGGGTATTCCGATGAAGTATGAAACCTTTGGCGGAAACACGGTGGCGAAAAACCTGTTCTTCGCAGGGATCACATCTGTAGTCCATTATCCGGGAGATGACAAGCTGGCGCACGTGCCCAACGAGTTCGTCATCATCGACGAGCTTGTGCTCGGCACGGTGCTATATGCCGAGACGCTCGAAGCGTATTTCTTCGAATAAGATTGGCCGCAGATAAACGCGGACGATCGCGGGTTCCTTATTTTCTTCATTCTTGATTTTTCGACATCTGTTGGCATAGTATGTGACTCTCAAACCGGCTTCAGGCGAAAGATTGAGCGATTCAGGAGGAGTCCCATGGCAGCATCGAGCAGGCAAGCGGTCACTACCACATCGCCAACCGGCACGAGCTTTTATGACAGGATCAATCTGCAATGGCATAAGACGGCCCTGCGAATCTTCATGGCGATAGTCCTTGCGCACTGGGCCGAGCACCTTGCGCAGGCGGCTCAAATATACATCCTCAACTGGCCGGCCCCTGATGCCAGGGGCGTTCTGGGCCTGTGGTTCCCCTGGCTTGTGAAGTCCGAAGTGCTTCACTACTTCTATGCCCTGATTATGCTTGTCGGTCTATGGACGCTCCGCAGAGGGTTCCAGGGGCTATCTTTCAAATGGTGGATGGTCTCGTTCGGCATTCAGTTCTGGCATCACATAGAGCACGGGATACTTCAATGGCAGGCCATCTCAGGCAATAACCTGTTCGGCTCGCCCGTTCCCATCAGCCTCGTACAGTTATGGATTCCCCGCGTAGAACTGCATCTCTTTTACAACACTATCGTCTTCATACCGATGGTCATAGGCATGTACTACCACATGTTCCCGCCTGAGGGTGAAGAGCCAAACCACGGATGTTCCTGTGCCTGGCGGCAAGGGGCGATAGGGGCCTGCTCCGTGTGAAGCGAACTCCTGCCGGTAGTATCTCGCTCTGCTCTCGCCGAATGCTCTATAACGGAATCGGGCGGCGACCGGCGGGCCTGCTCAGGGGTTGGGGTCTGCTCATTTGGGGGCTTCTGCTTTGCCTCCATCCGCTCCTGTCCGGCTGCCGTGAAGCGGGCGAGCCGCCGCCTGACATCGTCGTAGAGCTTGAGATAGTCCCGCAGCCGCCCAGGATCGGACCAGCGACAGTCACCTTGAAGTTGTCTGACGCGAGCGGCGCGCCTCTGAATGCGGCCAGGGTCAGGCTGGAGGGGAACATGTCTCACGCTGGCATGCGCCCTGTCTTCAGCGAGGCGAGAGAAGCAGGGCCTGGGCGCTACGAAGCGCCTATCGAGTTCACGATGGGAGGGGACTGGATTATCCTCATCCATATCACCCTGCCGGACGGGCGGAGGCTTCAGCGCGAGGTAGAGATCAAGGCAATCCAATCCGGGTGATTGAGGATGATCAGCCAACGGGTCAAACTTTCAGCTCCATCTCACGGGCCTGACGGGCAGGCGTTCGATTTAATGCGCGTGCCCGTCCTGGGGAAGCTCCTACGCTGGCGTCACGCTCGCACCCTGCTACAGATTCCTCTTCTGATCATCAGCGTGGTAATGGTCATGCACGGGTTGTTCGGGCCTCAGCTTGCCCCTAAGAACCTGGCCACCACGCTCGGCTGGGTCCATTTCCGGGGCGCGCTGGTCCTCGTGGTGCTTCTTGCGGGTAATTTCTTCTGTCTGGCCTGCCCGCTGATGCTCCCGCGAGAGATAGCGCGGCGTCTTTTTCAACCCCGGCTTAACTGGCCGCGCCGGTTGCGCAACAAATGGCTTTCGCTGGGCCTCTTCGTTCTCTTTCTTTTTGCTTACGAGCTATTCGACCTGTGGAGCTCGCCGTGGTGGACGGCGTGGCTTATCCTGATTTACTTTATGGCAGCGCTGCTCGTCGACAGCATCTTTAAGCATGCCTCTTTCTGCAAGTTCGTATGCCCAATCGGGCAGTTTAACTTTGTGGCCTCTTCGCTCTCTCCACTGGAAGTGAAGGTCCGGCAACTCGATGTCTGCGCCACATGCCGGACGAAAGACTGCATAAGAGGAAGAGGAGATCAACGAGAGCCCCTCAAAGTAATCCAGCGCGGTTGCGAGCTGGCGCTATTTCAGCCCCGGAAGGCGGGCAATATGGATTGCACGTTCTGCCTCGACTGCGTCCACGCCTGCCCGCACGACAACGTCGGCCTCGGGGTGCGGCTGCCGGCGAGAGAGCTGTGGAGCGACGAGCGCCGCTCCGGCATCGGCCGCCTGTCGCAGCGCCCGGACCGCGCGGCGCTCGCCCTCCTCTTCACCT
>DASTET010000039.1:0-2124 GCA_035709445.1 Blastocatellia bacterium
CTGCGGGGATCAGATAGACTCGCACAGCGGATGGGGCCTGCTTGGCGGCTGCTTGAACGACTCGGCCTTCGATTGAGGCCCCGCCCTCGGAGAGCGCGATAATCAGACCTTTGACCTGCTCGCCCAGTCTTACATTAAGACCATTTGCAGAAACGTCTTGAGGCGGGCTGTTCTTGTTCTCCGATGCCAGCGTGATCGAACGTATGTACAGCGAGTCGCCAACCGAACGCGGTTCGAAGCGGTACCGGCCTGCATCGACGTTCATCAACCGAAACTCTCCTCTATCGCCCGGCACCAGATCGCGTGAAACTGGAATAAGTGTTCGTCCGGGTCGGCTTTCCTCGGTTTTATCGTCTCTGAGCACAGCGAACAGGTTCTCTTCGAGAAGCAGCGAGCGATTCTTTTTGCATGCTTCCTTTACCGAAGCGTCGGCCAGGGCTTCGACCGTCACGAGACCCGATATCGATCCTGCGGGAGCGAGCGATAGCTCTATCCCGGTCACATCAGCGCCTTTGACCTGTAACCGGCGAACGGGAGATTTCGAGCCGCCCTGCGACGAAGAGAAGCTTTGAGCGAACAACTCGTATTCGCCGTCAGGTATGCCATATATCGCAAACGTGCGACTGGCCATTACTGACGGAATGAAAGTGCTATATTCATTTGTTCCGGTCGCGGCATTGACTACGTTCACATTTATGTTACCCGTTCTGTCAGACGGTAATGAGCCTGTGACCGAGCCGCTGATGGCGCTCCCCTTGTCGCCTCGATAGCGTATGTCTATGCCTGTTACCTCCTGGCCGCCGGACACTGCCACCTCTGATGCGGTATCACGAGTGGCCGAAGGGTAATATGTGGGCGCATCTTCCGTGTAGGCTGAAAGCTGATTGGTTGAAAAAGGGGGCCCCTGCGCTATCACGATATAAGAGCCGGGCGAAAGTCCATAGAGCCTGTAGACTCCGCGATCATCAGTCTCCGAAAGGCGGGTGTTCCTTGGAATGCGGAACGGGCGCCCGTCTGCGTCTCTAACCTGAATGGCCCGCACGCTGACGGCCACGACAGGCTCGCCGTCCATGCCTGTAACAGTGCCGGTTATGACGCTGCCTTTCGTTAATACAATCGTGACGGAATCGCCTGATCGTAGATATCTCTCGGCCATGGATGTGGTTGTATCTACATACCCCGGAGTATACACCCCGACTGTGTAAATGGATGGGCCGAGATCGTCGACCTGAAACTCTCCTTTTTCGTCCGTGGTCGTATTGCGAGCGGGGCCTAGCTGGCTTCCCGCCGACCGCAAAAAGACCCTTGCATTGACCATCGGCTGGCCGTCACTCCCTACAACGCGACCCCTGATCGATCCGCGCGGGCGAGAGGTTTGCTGGCGAGACCTCGATTGCCCGATAGAAGATATGCTTGCCGTCCTTCCTTCGGGTGCGCTACCCGTATTCTGACCGAGACAGGGCAGGGCCGTTGCCATAAGGATCATTGTCAGGGTGACAAGAGAATGCAGCTTCATAGCGAGCCTCGCACGGAAATGGACAGGATTTACAGGGTTCACGCAGTGAATATGAGAATAGACTTTGAATCGATTAATTCTCGTGTCAATCCAGTAAATCCTGTCCATTTCATTCGTTCAGATTGACGACGATAGTCACCTCGGTTTCAGATTGAGGGCCGACCGTGACGGCCTGTTTGACCGGTCGAATGCCTGACCTCCGGTTGCCTGACGGATCAGCGTACGTCGGCACGACCCTTATCTCATAGTCGCCTGCGGACAGCCCGTCGATGAGGAAGCGGCCCCGTTCGTCAGACATAACTACGGCCGGGCGAGAGGGCGTTTGAACGCTGCCGGTCTGCTTATGCATAGCCACCTGAAATCGCAGGTCTTCCGGAAGGGTCCCGCCTTCGACCCTTATCTGACCTCTGACTATAAGGTTGCCATGCGTAATAATCATCCTGACCCCGGTTATGTGTTCACCTGCGGCGATCTCAAAGAAGCCAGTCTGTTCGATCCCGTCGCGTTCGACCCTCGCAAGCGTGAACCCCTTCTGAACGGGGAATGATGATATCTGTAACCTGACCTTTCCCGGCTGGAGCCCTCCGATACGAAAGCTCCCGTCAGGC
>DASTET010000040.1:0-6331 GCA_035709445.1 Blastocatellia bacterium
CAAGAATCAGAATCTGGCATAAGGCTCAGGCAGTATCAGGCGCTATGTGAAGTCGCCGAATCGATTTCGACTCACCGCGATATGGCGTCGTTGCTCGGAGAACTGAAGGAGCGATTGCAGATCGTTGTCAGGTTCGATGCGCTTCAGATTGTACTTCATGACGCTGAAAGAAACCTGATGCGGAGGCATATTCTGGAATCGCCTGCGCCGCCGCGCGAAGATCCCCTCACGGAGCTGCCTATCGAAGATGCGCCCGCCGGTTGGGTATGGCAGACACAAGAGCCGATGCTGATTTCGGAGCTGGCTGCATACGAGGACCGCTTCCCTCGGGTGATCGCAGAGCTGCGCCAGTACGGCGTCAAGACGGTTTATATCCTCCCGCTCACCTCGCGTAACAGGCGGCTGGGCGCGCTCGGATTCATCAGCCGACAGGAGAGCGCCTGGAGCGAGGACGATCAGGAATTGCTCGGACATGTGACAAAGCTGGTGGCCGTTGCTCTCGACAACACGATCAACTTTGAAAGCGCCCACGCGACGGCAAACGAGCTGAAGCAACAGTTCGAGCGCGAGCGCCTTATGCTGGAGATCAACAACGCGGTCGTTTCCAGGCTCGATCTGCCCTCCTTGCTGACGGCCATCTCCGAGAGCCTCCGCCGCGTGCTGCCGCAGGATTTTGTCGGGATGGCGCTCTACGATGCCGAAATTGATCAACTGCGCGTTCAGGCGCTCGACTACGCGCGGAACCTGGAGATATTCGGGACTACCACGCTCATCCCCTTAAAGGGGACCGGGTCGGGGAAGGCTTTCACTTCGCGAAAGACGGTGCTGCTGCGCCGCTTCGGCCCGGCTGAATCTCCTGTCGAGGCGGTGCGGCAGATAGTCGCGGCAGGGCTCAAGTCGAGCTGTCACGTGCCGCTCATATCGCGTGAGCGCGCGCTCGGCACGCTGGACGTGATGAGTTCTCGCGAGGACGCTTTCACCGAAGACGACGCCGAGATGCTCACACAGATCGCCGGGCAGATCGCCATCGCAGTCGAAAATGTGCTCAACCTTGAGCGGGCGCGCGAGGCCGAGCAGGAAGCCAGGCGCAAGGCCGATTACCTGAGCCTCGTTCTGGAGATCAACAACGCCATCGTCTCGCAGCTCAGCTTGCTAGAGCTTGTCCGCGTCACTTCATCCCGCCTGCGTGAAGTGCTGGGGCACGACCTCACGGGGCTCTCGCTTTACGACCCCGATACAAACCAGTTCCGCGCCTACATGTTCGACATGCCGGACAGTATGGCCGCGATAGAGCCGGGGACGACGATGCCGCTCGAAGGCTCCGTCGGAGGGATGGCTTTCATGTCCGGGCAGCCTGTCTTTATGAGTCGCCCTGATCCCGAAATCCTTAGCTCTGAATTCGACAGGCGTCTTACGGAAGCGGGGATCAGGTCGGGAGGCGTTGTGCCGCTTATATCCCACAACCGGAAGCTCGGTTTTCTCGGAGTAGGGAGTTTTCGCGAAGACGCCTTCTCAAAAGCCGATCAGGAGCTGCTCTGCCATATCGCCAATCAGATCGCCATCGCGGTCGAGAATGCCCTCGCCTATCGCGAGATCGAAACGCTCAAGAACAAGCTCGCGAGCGAAAAGCTCTACCTCGAAGACGAGATTCGCACCGAGCACAACTTCGAGGAGCTTATCGGCGTAAGCCCCTCGTTCAGGCGCATCCTCAAACAGGTCGAGACGGTCGCCCCGACCGATTCGACCGTGCTCATTCGCGGCGAGACCGGCACTGGAAAGGAGCTGCTCGCCCGCGCACTCCACAACCTCAGCCTTCGACGCGACCGCACGCTCGTCAAGATAAACTGCGCGGCCATCCCGACGGGCCTGCTCGAAGCTGAGCTCTTCGGCCACGAGAAGGGCGCGTTCACCGGAGCGATCTCGCAACGCATAGGGCGATTCGAGCTGGCCAACAAAGGCACGCTCTTCCTCGATGAGGTCGGCGACATCCCGCTCGAGTTGCAGCCCAAGCTGCTGCGCGTGCTCCAGGAGCAGGAGTTCGAGCGGCTGGGAAGCACCAGAACGCAGAGAGTTGACGTGCGGCTGATCGCCGCAACCAACAGCGACCTCGAACAGATGGTCGCCGATAAGAAGTATCGCAGCGACCTCTATTACCGGCTGAACGTCTTTCCGATCACGATCCCTCCGCTGCGCGAGCGAGCCGAAGACATCCCGGCGCTGGCGCGGTTCTTCACGCAAAAATATGCGCGGCGTCTCAAGAAGAGCATCGAGTCGATCCCTGCGGAGGCGATGGCTGCGCTCAAAGGCTATAGCTGGCCCGGCAACGTGCGCGAGCTTGAGCACTTCATCGAGCGCGCGGTCATCCTCACGCAGGGCGCTGAGCTCGAAGTCTCGGTCTCCGAGCTGAAGTCGCCCGCGCAATCTTTTCCCGAAAGTATCTCCACGCTCGAAGCGGCCGAACGCGAGCACATACTGCGCGCGCTGGAAGCGACCAACTGGGTCATCGGCGGCCCGAACGGCGCGGCGGCTCGGCTCGGTATGAAAAGAACGACACTCCAGTACAGAATACAGAAGCTCGGTCTTGAGCGCGGCGGGTCTTAACGGCTGCGGAGAATTGACAAGAGAATAGAACCAAAATGACTGGCCCTGTTTTTTCTCCGATAAGCCCGTAAAGCCTGTCGGATTATTAAAGTCTGTCGAGACGAAATCTCGGCTCGCGACGAAATCCTGGCACTACTCTCTTCGGCACCCCGCTTCGCCGCCCTTTAGCTCAACGATCTAAATCGAATCCTTTCATCAACTTGACTGTTCCGCCAGGGTCCTCAGTCTTCTGGCAGGGCGATTGCCCCTTATCCGTGCGTCAGAAGAGAGCGGCAAAGGCCGCAAGAGAGGAGAGAATCTATGAAAACAGTTCGTGTCTTATTCGGTTTCGGTCTGCTGCTGACTATTGGCTCGATAGCCGGGATGGCTCAATCGGTTCAGACAGACTATGACCGGTCATTTAATCTAGCGGGACTCAGGACCTATGACTTCTATAAACAGGAGCGGAGGCCCGGCGACCCGTTATCGGCAAGCCCCATCAATGATCGCCGCATCCACGATGCGCTCGACAGCCAGCTCAAGGCGCATGGCTTTACCGGCAGCCCGAGCGGTAAGCCCGATTTCCTGGTGCTGTACTTCGTCTCCACCTACAAGGGACTGGAGATTCAGGATAATCGGTTCGGTCTCTTGCAGAGGAGGGGAAGCATAGATGTGAGCCAGGTGACGGAAGGCACTATCGTAGTCGTCTTCGTCGAAAGCACGACGAGGCGGGAAGTCTGGCGCGGGTATGTGTCCGGCCCTGTGAACCCGAAGGACCTGCATAAGAATGTGAACAGGGGCGTCGCCAAACTCGTGGAGAGGTTCCTCAAGGACCAGGCCGGAAAGAAGTAACGCTCTATTGCATGAGAATATTTCAACCACAGAGGGCAGCGCCCTCTGTGGTGATTCACCCTCAGACCTATTCAAGGAGAATTCATATGAAATCGCTTTTCGTTCTGGCATCAATCATCTTGTTGGCGGCCCCCGTCGCCGTACGCGCGCAAAAGGTGAAAGTCGACTACGATCACAGCGTCGACTTCACGAAATTCAAGACCTACGCGTGGGTAAAGGGCAGCCCTGCGAGCAACCCGCGAACTCATCAACTGATATTAGAAGAGATAGACAGGCAGCTTCGGAGCAAGGGGTTGCGAAGGGTCGAATCGGAGGCTGATCTCAACGTCGCCTACCACGCTTCGCTCGGCGAATACATAAACACCGGCGCGGTCGAATACATGAAGGGCGCGGATTGGAAGAAATGGGGCGACCACAACCCTGTTTACGGGCCGAAGATGGTCGCAACGCCTATAGCCAGGATTGTGCTCGACATAATCGATGCTTCGACCAGCAGGCTGGTCTGGAGAGGACGCGCCAATGACGCTTATACGCCAAATCAGGCGAGAGGCGAAAGGCGCGTGAGCAGAGCGGCGCAGAAGCTGCTGGCAAGGTTTCCGCCGACTTCACCCGAATAAATGCGGATTTGCTTTTCTGATTCCCGTCGTTACATTTTCATCTGTAGGGATGATATGAGAATAACGATGATAGCGTTCGGAACGCGGGGCGATGTGCAACCGGCCGTCGCCCTCGGCAAATCGCTCAAGGCGGAGGGCCACAGCGTTCGCATACTCGCCGGGGCAAACTTCAAGGATTGGATCGAACGGCACGGCCTCGAAGCCGTCGCCGCAAAGATAGACATACAATCTCTGATGGAGAGCGACCTCGGCCGCGACTGGATCGAGAAGGGCGCCAATCCAATATCACAGGTGAGTATCCTCAAAAAGCTCACCGAACAGACCGGATGGCAGGCGATGATCGATGCATGGTCGGCCTGCCGCGATACGGAGGTCATTTTCAGCAGCTTCACGTCGGATATATATGCCCTATCGATAGCCGAAAAGCTCGGCGCGCGGCATATAAGCATGCCTCTACAGCCCGCGCTCTTTCCAACTCGAAGCGGCGCGGCCACCATGAACGCGCCGCTCCCCGATCGCACGAGCATTATCAACTACGTCTTCGGCAAGCTGATTCTTGAGCCTTTCAACTGGCGGCTATCGGGAAAGATGGTCAACCGGTTTCGCCGGGAAGTCCTCTCGCTAGAGCCGCAGACCCGCGCTCAATTCCTCGCGGCGAAGCGCCGCCTCTTCACGCTTCAAGCTTACAGTCGTCACATCGTGCCTCACGCCGAAGACTGGCCTTCGACCGTACGCACAACGGGCTACTGGTTTCTCGAAGAGCAGGGCGAGTGGGAGCCGCCGCCCGACCTCGCCAGATTCCTGGAGACCGGCCAGCCGCCGGTCTGCATAGGTTTCGGGAGTATGATAGGCCGCAACCTCGAACAGATGACCCGAATCGTGATCGACGCAGTGCGCGAAGGCGGGCGGCGCGCGGTGCTGCTCTCGGGCTGGGCCGGGATCGGCAACGGCGAGCTAGGCGATAAGATCTACAGGCTCGACGCTGCGCCTCATGAATGGCTCTACCCGCGTGTGGCTGCCGCAGTCCACCACGGCGGGGCGGGGAGCACCGCCTCAAGCCTCCGCGCAGGTGCGCCCACAGTGATAGTCCCGCATCTCGGAGATCAGCCCTTCTGGGGCCGCCGGGTCCATGCGCTCGGCGCTGGCCCCGCGCCTATCCCGCGCAACAAGCTGACCGCATCGAAACTGGCCGCCGCCATCAGGGCCGCCACCTCGGACCAGAGTATAAAGAGGCGAGCCGAAGACCTGGGCTCGAAGATTCGCAGCGAATGCGGCATCGGTCGAGCAGTCGAATTGATCGATCATTATTTGCGAGCGTCATAAATAAATGGACAGGATTTACAGGATTGACATCGGAATTCTGTTAATTCCTCTCTTTTTCGAGATGTCGTTGCTTTATGCAGGCCCGCTAAATATAATTGGGCGGTCGCGGGAGTCAGAGATAAAGCCCATGCTGGATATAGAGCCCATACGAATACTCGTTATAGATGACCAGCCGGTGGTCCGCGCTGGCATACGCATGATAGTACAGAGCCAATCCGGGATTTCGGTGGTGGGCGAGGCGGCGAATCGCGACGAGGGTCTGGCGCTCGCTTCCAGCGAGCAGCCCGACGTGATTCTGCTCGACCTGAACCTGGGCGACGATAACGGGCTCGACATGATTGGCGAGCTGCGCATGGTGGCGCCTGAGGCAAAGGTGCTGATACTGACGGGTCTGCACGCCGTCGAGCTACACCGGCGCGCCGTCCGCAGCGGAGCAATGGGCGTGGTCCTCAAGGAGCAAGACCCGGAGGTCCTCATTGCAGCTATTTCGAGAGCCTATGCAGGCGAGATATGGGTTGAGCGCTCGCTGATGAATAGCCTTATCAAGGACGAGCTGGCAGACTGAAACCCTTCGTCAAGTCGGAAAGCATAAACGCTGCCCATCCTGAGATAATTCCGGGCCTTTTACGATTAATCGCTATTTAATTATGCTTAGGGCTATTTCAACGCAGAGTACGCCGCTGTATCTCTGCATCGGGAAGCCATCAAACTTGAAACCGAGGAGCTAAACAAATGAGCGCGACTGAAGACGTTAAAGACCCGCAGCCCCAGCCCGCCGACCTTGCAGGAGCCGGGAGCCTGGATAAGATCAGAGATATACTTTTCGGCGCACAGGCGCGGGATTATGAGAAGAGGTTTGCGCGACTCGAAGAACGCCTCACAAAAGAGTCTTCCGATCTGAGAGAGGCGGTCAGGCGGCATTTCGACTCGCTCGAAAACTATATCAAGCAGGAGTTCGA
>DASTET010000041.1:0-3877 GCA_035709445.1 Blastocatellia bacterium
GTCAGCCCCATCTTATTTCTGACGGCGGATTCCCGTATCCAATGCGCCGCCTGTAGGGCGGACCTCAAATAATCAGGCTCCTTTGGAAAGACCGGTCCGCATAATGACATTACAACCAGAGCTATAGCAATCTGCCGTCTCATATCGCCTGTCCTCTCGGTGGAATCGATGGTTTGCAGTGCATGCACCTGAGGAGGATAGTAGCGGCGCGAGTAGCGGTCAAGTTATCTGGTAAACCTTGCCTTTGAAGACGACGATAACTTTCTGGCCGAGCGCGAGGTACTGCCCGAGGTCAGGCTCTCTGGAGAGCACGGTGAAGAATTCCTCGCTTGCAAATCTCAGCATCACCTTTGGCCTTCGGTCCGTCTCGCTGTACTCGGTATCGATCCAGACGCCATCTTTGAGCAAGAAGGTCTTGCCCCGCACAGTTCGAACGCCTGTCAGGTACTGGTCGAAAACGGGTATGGAATTTGATTGCTTCAGCTCATTCTCGGCGCGACTCTGCACGACTGCCGACTCGCCGCTCGGCGCGGATGCCCGGTCGCTTAACCCACCCAGAAAGCGGGCAGCAGGCTCTCTTCTGGCTCTGACTATCTCCTTCATATCGTCCGTTACGAGGAAGGAAGTGTAAGGGGTCACGATCCCGAACCTGGTCCCTAGCTTTACGATCTCATCGACAAGCTCGCGATTCTCGCCGTTCAGCCTTATCTGTTCGAGCAGGTATCCGACCCGGCGCGTCGCCCAGAGGCGAGGGAGGAACTGGTTATCGGTCTTCTCGGACGGGAACGATTGCCCTGAAAAGGCGAACGACCGTTCCCGCCCTCCGACCTTCCCGGTAAGGCGAACCGTTGTCGCGTTAATAGAATTCTTATAGCGACCGACGAGGGCAAGCTGCGAGCCTTTGAAAAGGTCGGGGAGGTTTCGCGGGTACATCAGGTCCGCCTCTGCTCCGCCTGGATCGAGCTTCAGGTCCGAAAGAACTGGATAATTCACCTTGGAGAAAAAGTTTGAGACCTTTACCTCAAGGTCTTCGTTCGGCTCGATGTAATCCGTAGCACCTCGATTATCCGCCGAAATCTTATCAAGCAGCGTCGTGTTTACATCGTAGCCGACTCCGAACGAGAATATCCGCACGCTGGCGCGGTTCGCATCAGTCACGTTCTTATTGATCTGATTCACGTCAGTAGTTCCGACCGTAGGAAGCCCATCCGTGAGGAAGACGATCATAGATGGCCGCACGCGCTCCTTGAACTGGCGCAGAGCCGCGACGAGCGCGTCATTGATGTTTGTCCCGCCTTCGGCCTGCAATCTATCTATGAAGGCGCGCGCCTGCTGCTTCGCCTCTCCGCTTGCTTCCACAAGCTCGCTTTTCATCAGGCGCTCTTCGCCGGAAAACGAGATGATATTGAACCTGTCTCGCTCCGAAAGCGACTCGACGCCGAACCGCAATGCGGCCCTGGCCTTATCGATCTTCTCTCCGCTCATAGACCCCGACGTATCGAAGACGAAGATCACGTCTTTTGCCAGGCGGTCCTGCTCATCGATGCTGGTCTTCGGAGAGATCAGCATCAGAAAGTACCCGTCCTTGCCCGGCTCCCGGTTTGTGAGCAGGGAGAGGCCGAAATCTTTCTCCGAGAGCGAGTAATAGAGTTGAAAATCTTTCTGGGCCTCCTGCCCTTTCTCTTCAAAGCTGAGCCTCGCCCGCCGGTCGCCGTCTCTTGAGACAGAGATTTTGTGAGAGGGAGAGTAGATATTCTTCAGATCGACGTTCGAGTCTATCTCGACGCTTGCGGCGATCTCGCGGACCGGCTGCGTCATCAAACGGCGACCGGTCCCAAGCTCATACCTGTAGGATACGGTCCCGCCCTCATTTTTTAAGACCTGCGTGTAGGTGAGATCGATCTTTCTCGTGCTGCGCGGCTCGATAGGAAATATGTTTGCTTGAAACAAATCTTTGCCAGCGTATTCGAGAAGTCCGGGATCGACCATCCTGCGAACGATCTCTTCATAGGTCTTTCGCGCTTTCGCTCGCTCGACGACTTCGGCTGCCATACGCTTATCGCCGTCGTAGAGAGCGAAACCTGTGATCGATGCGGTTTCGGGAATCGGAAAGAGAAACATCCCTTCCAGCCGGTAGGGAGTATCGTTCTCGAAAACCTGCTCGACGCGGGTAGTAGCGACCTGGGTATCAATCTTTGTAGTTATGCTGATCGATTTGACTTTAAGGACACGCGGCAGCGGGTGTGGCCTCGGGATCGGAGGTCTCGGAGGGCAGCGATGACAATCATCCGGGATTATTATCCCCTGACCTGAAGCCGGGGCAGAAAACAACACGGACAGGGCGAGGGCCTGAAGAAACAGCCTCATCATTACCCGTACCTCCAAATATTTAGGGCGGAGGGTTCTCAAGGATAAATCGCTAACGCTCCAGCCCGTGCTCTGGCTTGAGAACCTCCGCCACCCTAATGAACGGCCCGGAAAAAGGTTTTTGCCATTTTTTTGATTTTTTCTTCTCGGGCATCTTAAATTCGGGCAGGCTGCCGGGCTGAGGAGTGCAGGTATCAGCAAATACTCTCAATCTTCATCGTGCTCTTTCCCGTCGTAGTGCATAACCATCGGCTCTTCGTCGACTACAGTTTCAAGATGGACGTCGCGACCCCATAGCTTCTGAACGTGCTCCAGCGTCTTCCGGGCATACTTCATATCGAGCTCGACCCCCTCATACCTGTGGCGAAGATATAGCTCACGGTTGCCGTCATAATCGCCGTCGACGACTTCGATGTAAGGGAATCCGAAGTTAGTCATATTCGCGACGAGCTGGTCGCGCACTCGCTCCCACCGCTTTTCAGTCACAGTCCACTCTTCTTCATCGACCAGCTCATAGACAAACAGGTCGAGCTCCTCGCAAAGCTCTTCGGTCAGGTAGTTGCGCAGGAAGGATATGTCATTGTCAACCTCGCGGACTTCGAATATCTTCTCCCGGCCTTCGCCTCCCTTGCGACCGAACATCTCCCGCTCTTTATCTGATGGATTGTCCCATCGTTTCTCTATGTCTTCAAAAATCTTGTATCCCAGGTAATAGGGGTTGAGCTGCCCTTTGTGCGGCGAGACGACCCCTGCATGAAGCTCGGCGAATTCGAGGTGATCGTTCGTAGGCAGGTCCATATCGCGCATGATGCGAGCGTGCCAGAACGAAGCCCAACCTTCATTCATGATCTTTGTCTGCATCTGCGGGACAAAGTAGCGCATCTCTTCATGCAGCATGGCCATTATGTCCCGCTGCCAGTCCTCAAGGACAGGCGAGTGCTTCATAATAAAATAGACGAGGTCTTTTTCGGGCATATCAAGCCCCGACTTGTGCTTATCATCATCTTTAGAGTCGTCGCCCGCATCGCTCAGGCTAAGCTCGTCTTCCGTCATGAGGTCATCATATCGCCCCTCTTTGCGCCTCGCCTTCTGCGCAGCCTTCTTCTCGTCTGCCGAAGGGTCTGTCTTCTTTATAAAGAAGTATGGGTCGATATGCTCCTCTATGGAGAGGACCGAGTCGAGAAACTCCTCGACGACCTTGCGGCCATGTGTGAACTCGTATTCGGCCATGCGGCGGGCGTGCATGGCCGCTTCGTCCACCATCCTCCTGTTTGTGTCAGAGAAGTAGAAGTTGTTTTTGAAGAAGTCGACGTGGCCAAGCACATGCGCGATAACCATCTTATTCTGGATCAGCGAGTTGTTCTCGAGCAGGAAGGCATAAGACGGGTTAGAGTTGATGACCACTTCATAAATCTTCGAAAGGCCGAAATCGTACATCATCTTCATTCGGTGGTAAGCTTTCCCGAACGTCCAGTGAGAATACCTGCCGGGAAGCGCATACGACCCGACC
>DASTET010000042.1:0-6455 GCA_035709445.1 Blastocatellia bacterium
CCCTATGCCCGGCGTCGAGATGAGCATAGTGGATGCGAACGATAATCACCTGCCGCACGACGGGCAGAGCGTCGGCGAGATAGTCGTGCGGGCAGACAACGTGATGGCCGGATACTGGAAGCAGCCCGAAGACACGGCGCACGTTATGCGCGGCGGCTGGTTCCACACCGGCGATATGGCCGTAGTAGATGATGAGGGTTACTACCTGATCGTAGACCGCAAGAAAGACATCATCATATCGGGCGGCGAGAACATCGCTTCGATAGAGGTCGAAAAAGCCATCTTTTCACACCCTTCCGTAATGGAATGCGCCGTCATCGCAGTGCCCGATGATCGATGGGGCGAGGTCCCGAAGGCGCTCGTCGTGCTCAAGCCCGGCGAGTCGCTCACCGATCAGGAGCTGATCGATCACTGCCGGACCAAACTGCCCGGGTTCAAGGTTCCAAAGTCGGTGGAGTTCTTCGACGCGCTTCCGAAAGGCGGGACCGGAAAGATACTCAAGAAAGAGCTGCGCGAACGTTACTGGGAAGGCTACCAGAAACGCGTTCATTGATTCAGGGAGAATGGGCAGGATTAACAGGCATAGAGCGTTGGAACCACAGAGTACACCGCAGGGTCACAGAGGATTGATTATTCCTCTGTGACCCTGCGGTGTACTCTGTGTTTATTTAGATTTGATCGATAGAAACCTCGCCTTAAATCGATACCTTATTAGCCTTGCAGAAATCCTGTTAATCCTGTCCATTCTTAAGCTTCCTTTTGAGCCGCCAGAGCGTTCGCGGCATGGCGAACCAGGCTGAGCGGGGCAGCCTTCCAATAGTAGACCTCAAAAGCTCGAAGTCAGCCGCGTCGAGCTTTATCTCGCATCGCCAGGTCTTGAGCCGCTCGTTCGCCTCTTGCAGACGGACCTGCTGCTCGCCGGAGAGATTACCCTTGCTGGCTATCAGCTCGAACACGCCGCACTCGATCAAACCTTCGCGCAGGTGATTGTTCAGATGACGGGCAAGCTTTTTTTCGTGGGGCAGAGACCCGCCGCCGAACAGGTCGTCAAGGTCTTCAACAATCGGACACGACTCTTCGCAAGAAGCGGTCTCTGAAGACGCCTGAGCGCGGGCCGCGCTTCCTTCAAGCGCGAAGAGCATCAAGCTCAATTCCTGGTGCGAGAATTCCATCATTTCATCAGCCCGAATAATCGCCTGAAATTGTCCGATGTGATACGGCCTAAATCTTCTCCCGTGAGATCGCGGAGCGCGGCTATCTGACGAGCGGTCTCGACCACATAAGCGGGCTCGTTGCGCCGCCCGCGAAAGGGGACGGGCGCAAGAAAAGGGCTGTCGGTCTCGATCAGCAACCGCTCGACGGGCAGCCGCCTCGATGTATCGCGCAGGTCATCGGCTTTTTTGAAAGTCACCACGCCCGAAAACGAAATATAGAATCCTATCTCGACAGCCTCCTCGGCAAATGCCCGCGTGCCCGTAAAACAATGGATTATTCCGGGCAGGCCCGACCCGCTCCATTCATCCTTCAGTATGGCGAGCGTGTCCGCTTCGGCCTCGCGCGTGTGAATGACGGCGGGCAGCCGGCGCTCGCGACCCATCTGCAACTGCTTTCTGAACGCCTCGCGCTGCACGTCGCGCGGCGAGTTGTCATAGTGATAATCGAGCCCTATCTCGCCCCACGCGATCACCTTTTCGTGCGAGGCTAGTTCCGCAAGCCGCGCGTACATCTCGCGGTCGAGCAGCCGCGCTTCGTGAGGGTGGACCCCGACGGTCGTGAAGATGAACGAGTGTTTCTCGGCAAGATGAATGGCCTTCGAGTGAGAGTCCTTCGATACGTCGCCGTTGCCGACTGCGACTATGATCTCGACCCCGGCATCTTTCGCGCGCTGGATCATAGCCTCGCGGTCCGAGTCGAAGTCTTCCATCTCGATATGTGCGTGTGAATCTATGTACATCCGGGCATTTTTAACCATAGATGAGCACAGCTAAACGCGGATATTATCTGTGTCCATCTGTGTTCATCTGTGGCTTCATTCCTAATCGGAGCCGAAGCTGAATCCGCCGCCGCCGCTCGATTGCGACGGGAAGAAGGGTTTCAGCAATCCTGCGAGCGCCGCGAGGTTGCGGGTCTGTATAAGCAATTCGCCCGGCCCCATAAACTCTGCGACTATCCCTTCGCCGCTCACAAGGCTGCGGAAGAAGCCCGCCGCCGCTTTGCGCAGTGTGTATTGCGTAGTGCCTTCCCAGGCTACGAGGTGGCCCGTATCGACTACGTATCGCTCGCCGGGCGCGAGCCGCTTGCGATGAATCGCGCCGAACGACGAGAGCAGCAGCACACCCGTGCCATGCACCTGAAGCACGAAGAGCCCTTCGCCGCCGAAGAATGATTTCGCGCCGCCCCACCGGGTATCAACGACAAGACCGGCATCCCCTGCCAGATACGAGCTCGACTGCACGAAAAACATCTGGTTGTTCAATTCGATTGCGGCGATATCGCCGGGCGAGCCGGGCGCGAGCGTGACTTCGCCGGGCGCCCCCCTCGCGGTGAAGGTGGAGACGAATGCTGACTCGCCGCCCACGGCGCGTTTGAGCGCGCCGAATACCCCGCCTTTCATCTGCGATTGCAACTCCACGTTTGCCGACATCGAGACCATCGCGCCCGCTTCGGCCTGGATAGACTGCTCGGGTTGCAGTTGAATAACCGCGAGAGAAAACGACGGCTGGTGAAGAATCTCGTAGGTGTAGCCGCGCCCGCTGCCGCGCGCGTCAGAGTCTATGTTAATGCCTCGCTGATGGGACCCGTACCCGGGCTGCGCGCTCACAGCCGTCCCGCACCCGACACAAAACTGCGCGCCTGCGCCAAGCGCGGCGCCACATCTCGGACAGTTCATAAATCAAGCTCCTTCCATGATCTCTCACATTAAGCTTACAGGATCGACTTCGATAGAGATAGATCGCGGGTTATGGCCCAGCGCCATCACGCGGTCCATAGCCATATCGAGCGCCTCGCGAGCGCGCGTGCGGCTGCGCGCCTTTATCAATATCTGGAAGCGGTGCTCGCCCTTGAGCCGCGCGAGCGGCGCGGGCGCCGGCCCGAGCACGCGCAGGGACGAATCCGTGGCGTACTGCCGAAGCTCGCGCGCAAGGTCGGTCGAGGCGAGGTTTGCGCGGTCGAATTCTTTATCGTGAACGCAGATGTTTATCAGCGCCGTGAAGGGCGGATAATGCATCGAGCGGCGGAAGCTTATCTCGCGCTGGTAGAACTCTTCGTAGTCCTGCGCCCGCGCGCACACGAGCGAGTAGTGCTCCGGGTGAAAGGTTTGAATTATCACACGCCCCGGAAGGTCGCCCCGGCCCGCGCGGCCCGCCACCTGGGTGAGCAGTTGAAACGTCCGCTCGGCAGCGCGGAAGTCCGGCATCGAAAGTCCTACGTCGACCGAAACCACCCCGACAAGCGTCACGTTGTGAAAGTCGTGCCCCTTGGCGAGCATCTGCGTCCCGACAAGCAGGTCTATGCCACCCGATGCAAACTCCATGAGCAGGTGTTCGAGGCTTCCGCGACGGCGCGTGGTGTCGCGGTCTATGCGCGCGATGCTTCGTCCGGGAAAAAGCTCGCCGAGCTTTGCCTCTATCTGCTCGGTCCCTTCGCCCACGTACTGTATGTACTGCCCGTCGCACGAAGGGCAGGCGCGCGGCACCCCGCGTATATAGTTGCAGTAATGGCAGAGCAGGCTTGAATTGAAGCGATGGTATGTAAGCGTCACGTCGCAATTCGGGCAATGGATCGCAAGCCCGCACGAGCGACAGAGCGCGAACGAAGAGTAGCCGCGACGGTTGAGCAGTATTATCACCTGCTCTCCGCGTTCGAGCGTTTCGGCTATCGCCGTTTTAAGCTCGTCCGAAAATGTCTGCTGCTTGCCGTGCCGCCTGAATACTTCACGCATATCGACGGTCTGCACGTCGGCGAGCGGGCGGTTGCCGAAGCGGGTTTGCAATCGGAGATAGGTATACTTTCCCGTGTGCGAGTTATGAAACGATTCGAGCGAAGGAGTGGCCGAGCCAAGCACGACGACGGCCTCGGCGCGGACGGCCCGCATTATGGCCGTATCGCGCCCGTGATAACGCGGAGTTTCATCCTGCTTGTAAGAGGTCTCGTGCTCTTCATCGATGACGATGACGCCGAGGTCTTCGAGCGGCGCGAAGACCGCCGAGCGAGTGCCAATTACGACGCGCGCTTCGCCTTCCTTGATGCGCCGCCACTCGTCGGTGCGCTCGCCTTCGGACAGGCTCGAATGGAGTATCGCCACCGCGTCGCCGAATGTAGTGCGAAGCCTGCGCGAAAAGACCGGCGTGAGAGCTATCTCGGGGACGAGCATCATCGCCGTAAGCCCCCGGCGGGTGGCTTCGTACATCGCGCGGATATAAATCTCGGTCTTGCCGCTTCCGGTCACGCCGTGAAGCAGAAATGTCGCGTAGGTGCGCTCGTCGATTTTGGCGACTATCTGATCGAGCGCCTGCTGCTGGTCGGGGTTGAGCGTTACTGTGTCGAGCAGGCCCGGCTCGATATGAGCGAGCGGGTTGCGGCGCACCTCCTGCGCGAATACTTCCACGAGACCGCGCTTTTCAAGCGTGCGCACGACCGACGCAGACACATCGGTCATCTCAAGCAGGTCGCTTAAAGTGACCGCGTCGCCTGCCGAAGCGAGCGAATCTATTACGCGCCGCTGTCCGGGAGTCAGAGCAGTGGCCAGTGGCCGGTGGTCAGTGGTCAGTGATTCTTTATCCGTACTCTGTCGATCTTTATCTTCTGAACCGCTGCTATTCATGAGACCGTCTGCCGCTGGCCGCTGGCCACTGGCCACTGGCCACTGACCCGTGAGTCTGACGGCATTCTTGAGCTTTGGCCGCAGGCGGCTTTCGCCCACGCGCTCCGAGACTGTGATAAAGCCGGCTCGTTCGAGCTGGCGAATGAGCGAAGAGGCATTCTGTTTCGACATCTGACGTTCGAGGTCGCGCGCGGAGAGCGATCCGGCGCGCGCGAGCGCTTCGAGCGCCTGGTACTTTGACGAGGACCAGCCGAAGCCAGCCGACAGGTGAGAGAGAGCCGACCGTCCCGCTTCGGTGATGGTGAGCAACTGCTCCGTCGCAACCGTCGCGCCCGCAGGCAGCGCCGTTCGCAAACACTCGCCCCACGGCGCGTGATAGTAATCTGCCATCCAGCGGGTCAGTTCGAGTATCTCGGCCGTGATTATGGGCGATTCGTCGACCAGCTCTTCTACATCTTTCACCTCGGCCTGAAGAAGCTCCCCGCCGAGGCTTTCGTGTTTTGCCACGACAAAACCGGTAAGGAGCTTTTTGCCGAACGGGACCACCACGCGACAGCCCGTCTGGGCGCGCCTGGCCATATCACCCGGCAGCCGATAAGTGAATGTCTGTCTGATATGAACCGGGACCGCTACCTCTGCGAACATCCCGCGAATTGTACACAAGACGAGGCCCTTTTTCCATTTGTCATTTTTCATTTATGAGAGAGTGAAGCTATACTCTCAGATGCATATCTTTAAGACTCCGCTGAAGAGTATCTGTATGAATCATCGAATCACAAAGCAACGATCAATACCGCATCCCTGGATTAAAGCGTTATCGCTCGCGATAATCCTGTTCGTGCTTATGCCGGAGGCGCGGACTGCGGAACAATCTGCGCCGGAGTTATTCACTTATGAAGAGCTTATCCGGTTGTACGAACAGGAGGTCCCGCCCGAGCCGCTCCGCAAGAAATTGAGCCGCCTTCTCTCCACTCCCTTCGTCAACAACGACGCATCCGCGCGAGGAGTGAGACCGCTAAAGCCGCGCTCGCGCCAGCTCGGAACATTTCTCCGCGTAGTCTTCTGGAATATCGAGCGAGGGCTCGAATACAAGGCCATCGAGGCGGCCTTTACCGACCCGGCAAAATTCTCACTGCTGCTCGACAAGAAGAAATACCCGCGCGGCAGCAGACAGCGGGCAACCATATTGCAACAGGTCGAGTTGATGAAACAGGCCGACGTTATCGTGCTCAATGAGGCTGACTGGGGGCTGAAACGCACCGATTATCGCAACGTGGTGGCCGACCTTGCGCTAGCCGCGAAGATGAACTACGCCTTCGGGGTAGAGTTTGTCGAGATCGACCCGATCACGCTGGGAATAGAAAGATTCGAAGAAGCGACGCCCGAAGACAGGGCCGAGCTGACCAGAGAGATCAAGGTGGACCGGTCCCGGTATAAAGGGCTGCACGGAACGGCGATTCTGAGCCGTTATACCCTGAACAACGTGCGGCTGATCCCGTTCGATAATCAGGGGTACGACTGGTATGAGCAGGAGAAGAAAGGGGTCGCAAGGCTTGAGACTCGCAAGCGCGAGGCGAGTGAAAAAGTGTTTCTGGAAAAGGTCGCGCGCGAAGTCCGTCGCGGCGGAAGG
>DASTET010000043.1:0-9739 GCA_035709445.1 Blastocatellia bacterium
TTGCCGGTCCGCGTCACTGACTACCTGAACACATCCACTTTTCAGGAGGCGATATGCAGACTTTCTGGCTCGACCTGCGCTACGGCTTGCGCGTTCTCATTAAGAAACCAGGCTTTACGGCGGTCGCCGTGCTCACGCTCGCGCTCGGAATAGGCGCAAACACCGCCATGTTCAGCGTGCTCAACACCTATCTGTTTCGCGCCCTCCCTTACCCGGAATCGGACCGGCTCGTGCGTATCTTTCGCACCTCGCCGCACTCGCAGAGCTGGCCGCACTCGCAGGGGAACTTCTTCGATCACCGCGAGCAGAACAACGTCTTCGAGTACATGGCCGCCTTCAGCTCCGTTCGGCCCAATCTCGCCGATCCGGGAGAGCCTGCCGAGCGTTTGCAGGGCATCGCCGCCACGTCCGATTTTTTCCCGGCCCTCGGCGTTGAGCCTGCTCTGGGTCGTGTGTTCGCTCCCGAAGAGCACGAGCCTGGCGCCGACTCGGTTGCGGTCATAAGCCACAGCTTCTGGATGAGAAGGTTCGGCGGCGATCCGGAAGTGCTCGGACGCGCGATGCGCCTGGACGGAAAGGATGTGATGGTCGTAGGTGTGATGCCTCCCGGTTTTGAGCACCCGCTCCTGTGGGGTCAGGTCGATCTGTATCGGCCCCTCGCATTTACCGCCGAGCAGCGCCGCAGTCGCGGCAGTAACTGGCTGAGATCGCTCGGGCGGCTCAAGCCCGGAGTCTCGATCGAGCAGGCGGAAGAGGCCATGGTGGTGCTTGCCGCAAACCTCGCTCAGCAGTACTCCGAGAACACCGGCGAGAGCCTGCGTCTTGAGCCGCTCTACCTCTCGATGTCGGACGAGATCGGGCGCAATGTTATGTGGTTCACGTTCGGGCTGGCGATCTTCGTGCTTCTGATCGCCTGCGCGAATCTGGCCAATCTCCAGCTTGTTCGCACGGCGGCTCGCGCCCGCGAGTATGCTGTGCGCGCCGCGCTCGGGGCCGGGCGCGTCCGTCTGCTGCGGCAGTCGCTTACAGAGAGCCTCGCCCTCTCGCTCATCGGTGGCGCTTTCAGCCTCCTGCTCGCGCTTGGGAGCGTCGAGTTCATCAGCCGCCGTCTCTTCAGCGATCTTCCCGGCGCGAAAGTTTCGCTCGATATGACCGTGTTCGGCTTCGCGTTGCTAATCTCTCTGGCCACGGGTCTGGTCTTCGGCACGGTGCCCGCCTGGCTCGCCTCGCGGACAGATCTGAATCAGGCGCTCAGGCAGAACATGCGCGGCTCGACGGCGGGCCGCTCGCACCACCGCTTGAGACACGCGCTGATCGTTGGTGAAGTAGCCTTCGCGCTCGTATTGCTTGCGGGTGCAGGTCTATTCCTGCGCGGGCTGCAACGCTTTGCCAATCTCGATCCCGGCTGGCGCGTGGACGGGCTTGTGATGGCGCAGATCAACCTGCAAGGGAGCAATTACGAGAAACCGGAACAACGCGCAACATTTATCCGGAGGCTCGAAGAGCGGCTCGGTGCGCTGCCCGGCGTCGAAAAGGTAGCGCTTTCCAGCTCGCAGCCTGTCTGGGGGTTCCATAGCAGCGGGTCCTTCAAGGTCGAAGGGCAGCCTGAGCCGCAGCCCGGACAGTGGCCCGAAGTCTTCTTCGAGCCCGTCACACCGCAATACTTCGAAACTCTCGGCATACGACTGCTCGAAGGCCGCGCCTTTACAGACGCAGACACCGCCGACCGGCCTGCCGTCGCCATCATCAACGAGACCATGGCCCGTCGCTTCTGGCCCGGCGAAAGCGCAGTCGGCAAACGGATAGGCAGGCCGGGTCAGGACCCGCGATGGCAGGAGGTCGTCGGCGTGGTCAATGATGTCGCTTTCCCTGCATCCTTGGGCGAGCCGTACACACGATACCAGGCTTTTCGCCCGATGGGCCAAACGCCGTGGGGAGGGCTGACTATAGGATTGCGCACTTCCGCAGCGCCGGAATCGCTGACGAATCCTTTGCGCGCCGCCGCGTCTGAGCTCGATCCCACCCAGCCGGTTCATCGCGTCAGGACCGCGCGCAGCCTTGTAGAGCAGGGGCTGGGCAGCATCTCGCTGCTCGGCACTCTGCTCGGCGCATTTGCCGCGCTCGGTCTTGTGCTGGCGGCGGTCGGGATTTATGGCGTGACCTCATATTCGGTCGTTCAGCGCACGGGCGAAATCGGGATACGCATGGCGCTCGGCGCTCAGAGGAGAGATGTTCTCTGGCTAGTGCTGTCGAAGGGTGCCCGGTTGATCCTTTTAGGATCGCTGCTGGGGTTCGGAGGCGGTTATGCCGCGTCGCGCCTGCTCATATCATTGATCCCCACACTGCCCACGCGCGACCCGGTTGCGCTGGTCGGCATAAGCCTGGCCCTTGTCGCAGTGGCGCTCGCCGCCTGCTATGTCCCGGCCCGACGCGCTACGAAGGTGGACCCGATGGAAGCGCTCAGGTACGAGTAGCAGGTCTCTTCACCGGGACCTTTTTCTTTCATCCGGCTGCGCGGGTTCCGGCACTACATCCGGAGGCGGCAGCACCGGCGGCTCAGGTTCCGGAGCGAAAGGGTCGGGAGGCGCAGGTCCGGACGGCTTCGGATCGGACTGCTCGCCCGGCAGCGATCCTCTTCCCAGGGTATCTGTGTGTATCATACTCATCTACGATAGAGGATAAGAACCGCACAGGAGACAGAGGGTCGAAGAAAATAAAGGCTCTCCTCTGTGTTCCTCTGTGGTTGTTCCGACTTTGATCGCCAGGCATCTCCTTCTCAAAGCGAGAACTGAATGATCTTGATGCCCATATTAGGATACACGCTGTTTGAGCAAATCAAAATGTCATGGCGTTGCATTATCGGGTATAATCTAATGCGGCAAGACTTCGTGGATAGATTGCTTGTATATGATTCTCAATAGAATAAAGCAGGCTCGGCAAAACAGGATATTCGCGCGGTTACAGGCCCGCGGTCAGAAGCGGTTCTGGATGGCGCTTTTATTCCCTCCTGTTTTCATGGGCTCATTTCTTTATGCGATACGCTGGAGCGAGCAGGCGCTCTCGTTTGACCCGGAGCCGTTCATCCCTGGTCAGACGTGGAGGCTCCCGGAAGGTGGCGAAGAAGTATCGTTCCTTAACCGGGACCGGCAGCGGCTGAACGGCTGGCTCATAAGCTCCGAGTCTCAGCCCGCCTTAGCGACGATAATATACTTTCATGGCAAGTCCGGAAATATCAGCGGCTCGGGCTGGCTCGGAGCGAAGCTGGCCTCGCTCGGATTTGACGTCCTGCTCTTCGATTATCGCGGGTATGGAAAAAGCGAAGGCCAGATCATGGATGAGCAGGAGATGTATGCCGATGCTGATGCGGCGTACGACTATGTTGTGAATGAACGCAGGGTCTCTCCGGAGCGAGTAATACTTTACGGGCACTCGCTAGGGACTACTGCGGCTGTCGATCTTGCGTCACGCAGGAGATGCAGCGCGGTCATTCTGGAATCGGGTTTAAGCTCGGCGAGCGATATGGCTTCGTCCATACTCCCCTGGGTGCCAAGATGGTTGCACGCGCTGGGGAAGAATCGCTTCGAATCTGCAAGCAAGCTGGAGAGGGTCTATTCGCCCGTTCTTGTGACGCACGGAGAGCCTGACGGCATAGTGCCGACGGAACAGGGGCGAGTACTCTTCTCCTCGGCTCGCGAGCCTAAACGGCTTATGATATTTCCGGGCGCGGGGCACGATGTCTCCGGTTTCGTCGGTGACATGTACTTCAGCGAGATAGCGAAGTTCATACAGGATGCGCTGGAAAACGGGAAGGGTCTATTTCAGAAGCTTCATTCCAAATAAGAACCTCGTCGGGTTTGTCCGCCTTATCAGATCATAAAGAATCAGCGTGACGACGAAAGTGGCTATGCTGATGGCCAGATACTTCACCATAATGGCTGTATCCCATTTCACAACATAGAAGCCGATTATGATGAGCACGGTCTGGTGAATGATATAAAAAGGCAGCACTGCCTCTCTCAGGTATCGGCCTGCATTCTCAATCAACCCGGGCGCGCGGCGAAAGGGGGGTGATGCGGCAGGTTGCCCGCCCGGCAGATCATCGCGCTGCTTGCGGCGGTGCTGACCCTTCTTGAACCAACGCGCCCAGCCTAAAATGGCGACGATCCAGAACCACGAGCTGCAACCTTTGAACATCCTCCATAGAACGCTACCCCACTCGTAGCCGTGCGTCGGAGAGACGCCAGATTTCCAGGTGATAACTGCCATTGCGAAAAAAGCGAGGACGGCGAAGATGCCCCCCACAAGCGCCAGCTCTCTGTGTTTGAGCATGGACTGTTCGAACCTGGGGTCAGAGGCGATCAGATAGCCATAAACCAGAAAAGGAATATATGCGTAGCGGTTCCAACCGCTGGTCCCTTCTATCGGGATGAATGTCTCGATCAATATGATCGGCAGCGCAAGCAGAAAGACCGCTCCCGGTCGCCGACAGAACTCAGCCAGCCGCGAGATCATATCCCGCCCCGCGTCTTTTCTGAGATAGACAAACAGCGGGAGCGCCGCCATAGAGAAAATGAACAGGTCATAGAGGAACCACAGGTGCGCCGGGTCGTGCATAAACCAGGGGAAGTCGAGTTTGAAGAGACCTCTAAAGAAGTTTGGATAATACTGCCAGAAAGAGTCGCGGTAATCCGGGTTGGACCTGAATTGATAATAGATCTGCGGAGGGACGATCACAAAGATGCCGAAGATGAGAGGGACGATCAGACGCCCGAATCTCTCTGCGGCAAACCTGCCGGGGGTCCGGCTGGCCAGCGCGTGCCATGCGGCTATGCCCGCGATGAGAAACATCAGCGGCATACCCCACTGAGAGACGAAGCCGACAAGCGCCGTGAAGGTGAGACTCAGCCGATCGTTCTTAACGTTAAACGGGAGCAGGTCGAATATTCTTGCGGTATGGAAAAAGATCAGCCCCAGGACCACGGCCCCTCTCATGAGGTCTACTTCGCCGCGCCTGTCAGAACCGGCCGCTGCATGAGTGTTGTTGACGATCAGCCCCTTCGTTTCCATTTTCCATTTTCCATTTTTCATTTATCGAACGGTTCTTTCAACCGTACTGAGATAATCTCAGCCTGCGACCGGGCAGCAGATTCATTTTTCATCCGGTCGTTGAACGCGCCCCTCAATCGTGATATACATCCCAGCTCATCACAGGAGGGAATCTTGAAAAGGCCAGCATACACCACGCGCGCTCTCGTCTTGCCCGTTAGTCTTTTACTCGCCCTTGTCTCTTTTGGCCAGACCGTCTCGACTAGCCTGCCGCGAGCTGCCCCAGAATCGGTCGGGATGTCATCCGAGCGGCTGGCAAAGATTCGCCCGGCCCTTCTCCGATCCGTAAGCGAAGGCAGGATCGCGGGCGCGGTCACAATGGTTATGCGCAGAGGCAAAGTCGCTCACCTCGAAGCCGTCGGCAATATGGACGAAGGCAGGCCTATGCGCGCGGATACGATCTTTCGCATCGCCTCTATGACCAAGGCCGTCACCAGCGTGGCGGTTATGATGCTTTTCGAGGATGGAAAGATACTGCTAAGCGACCCGGTCTCAAAGTACATCCCCGAATTCAAGGAGTCTAAAGTTGCCGTCCCGACCGAGGACAGGAAATCATTCACGCTCGTCCCGGCAAGAAGACAGATCACGATTCGAGACCTGCTTACTCACACGTCGGGGATCACGTATCGTTTCATCGGCGTCGAGCCGTGGGCGAAGCTTTACAAGGAGGCCGGCATTTCGGATGGGCTGATAGAGACCGAGGGCAGGCTCGCCGATAAGATCAAAAAGCTGGCCGGGCTGCCGCTTATGCATCACCCGGGTGAGAGGTACTCATACGGTCTGTCTACGGATGTCCTCGGCTACCTGGTCGAAGTCGTCTCAGGTATGACGCTCGACGAGTTCTTTCGCAAGCGCATATTCGAGCCGCTGAAGATGAAAGATACTCATTTCTTCCTGCCTGAAGAGAAGCTGCCGCGACTGGCTGCCGTCTTCAATCAAATGCCTGACGGGTCTATCAAACGCATGGGAGATGAGCCGAGCGAGCAGGGCTACCTGATCTACTCTTCGACTTTTCACTACAAGGGTCCGAGGAGTTATTACTCGGGCGGCGCGGGGCTCGTTTCGACGATCAGCGATTACGCCCGCTTTTTGCAGATGCTCCTCGGCGGCGGGGAACTCGACGGCGCTCGGGTACTGAGCCGCAAAACAGTAGAGCTGATGACCGTAAACCATGTGGGCGAGATGTTCGGCGGTCAGGGATTCGGGCTGGGCTTCAGCGTCGTCAGGGACCTGGGTAAAGGAAGCGAGCCCGGCTCAATAGGGCAGTATGGCTGGGGAGGATTCTATTACACAAACTTCTTCGTCGACCCCGAGGAGAAGATGATCGGCATAATAATGTCGCAGCTCTTCCCGTCGAATAATGTCGGCCTGCACGAGCGATTCCGCGTCCTGGCCTATCAGGCCATCGCGGATTGATTCGGCGCCCGGCAACTCCTTTGAAAATGGTGCGGGGATGTTGCTGATACCTGGAGACCAGGGTTGCTGATGTCCCCGCACCAGCTATCGCACGATAGCTGCTCAAGCATACTGTAAACTCTGCGGTTTGTCTTTTCCCCATCCGGGTGACCGCGGGGCGCTCAGCCTGCCCGCGACTGTAGTATATCGCGACACCGGCGGCGCATTGTCAAAGCGGGTCGATGCCTGTAGCATGACAGTTTCACTTAACAGGCCTATCACGGCCTGTGAGAAGTCTATAGCTTCAGGTGCAATTATGATCAGTTTTGGTAAGCGATTCTCTTATGCGTTCCGGTCGTTTTTCAAGATTCTTTCGAGTGGCGAGTTGCCGCCGGACATCGCCGAGGAGCTGGCCGGGCCCTCTACCGGGCCGCCGCCTCAGATCGATAAGCCTGCCGACTCGACGGACCGCGCGGTGCAGATACTGGCCATACTTCAACGCGACGGGCGGTTGATCGATTTCTTCACCGAAGATATTTCGCCCTACTCCGATGCGCAGATCGGCGCTGCCGTCCGCGACCTGCACCAGAGCTGTAAACAGACCCTTGAGCGTTATGTGAAGCTGGAACCGATCATCGAATCCGAAGAAGGTCTTCGCGTAACCGTGCAGGATCCTTTCGATCCCGCCTCGGTCAAGCTTATAGGCAATGCCACAGGCAAGCCGCCCTTGAGCGGGCTGCTCAGACATCGCGGGTGGCGAGTGAGCAAAGTGAATCTGCCTCCCCTGCCCGAAGGGGCCGGCCGCTCGGTGATTGCCCCGGCCGAGGTCGAGGTGTCTTGAACCAATTTGTACAGGAGAGAATCTTGGAGACTCGATACATCATCGGCATAGACCTTGGCACTACCAATTCGGTGATCTCTTTTCTCGATGCAACGGTCGAAGAAGAAGAAGCGCGCATAGAGATTCAGCCCGTCTCACAGCTCGTAAATCCGGGCGAGCTGGCGGAGCAGTCGCTTCTCCCCTCGTTTCTTTACGTGCCCGGAGAGACCGATTTTCCGCAGGGGAGCCTCGTGTTGCCGTGGGACCGCAAACCGCAATTCGTTATCGGCGAGCTTGCCCGCAAACGCGGCGCCGAAAACCCCGTGCGGATGGTCGCCTCGGCAAAGTCCTGGCTTTCGTACGCAGCCGTCAACCGGACCGCGCCTATACTTCCGTGGCGCTCGCCCGACGAAGTGCAGAAGCTCTCGCCCGTCGAAGCGTCGTCGCGCTACCTTGAGCACCTGCGCAATTCCTGGGACAGCCGCCTCGCAAAGAGGAAGCCGGAGCTTGCCCTGAGCGAGCAGGAGATATTCCTCACCATCCCCGCCTCTTTTGACGAAGAGGCGCGCGAGCTGACGCTGCGCGCGGCCGAGCAGGCCGGGCTCAAACACGTCAGGATGCTCGAAGAGCCGCAGGCCGCCTTTTACGCATGGATCGAAAGCCAGGGCGAGAAGTGGCGCAGACAGATCAGGGTCGGCGACCTCATCCTGGTCTGCGATATCGGCGGCGGCACGACCGACTTCAGCCTTATCACCGTCTCGGAGGAGGCGGGCGAGCTTGCGCTCAGGCGCGTGGCCGTCGGCGATCACATCCTGCTGGGCGGCGATAATATGGATCTCGCGCTCGCGCGTCTCTTGCAGAAGCGGCTCGAAGATGACGGGCATCGCATAGACACCTGGCAGCTTCACGGGCTCTGGCACCAGTGCCGTATCGCCAAGGAGAAGATATTTGCGAACCCGAAGTCACAGAAAGAGCCGATCACGCTGCTCGGCAAAGGCACAAAGCTCGTCGGCGGCACTATCAAGACGGAGCTTACGCGCGATGACGTAACACAGGTCCTCATCGATGGCTTCTTCCCGAAGACCTCCGGCGATGAGATGCCCGCGCGACAGCGCCGCATAGGTTTTCAGGAGCTCGGACTCCCATACGCAGCCGACCCGGCCATCACCAAACACCTTGCGCGTTTCCTCTCGCGGCAGACTCAGACCGGCCAGGAGCAGGACTCTATTCGCAAAGGGCCGAGCGGTATGGCCTGTCCGACGCATATTCTATTTAACGGCGGCGTGATGAAGGCGGAAGCCCTTCGCAGCCGCCTCGTCGAGGTGCTCAACGACTGGCTTGCCGCAGAAGCAGTAGAGCCTGTCACCGTGCTCGCCGCGCCTGATCTCGATCACGCCGTTGCGCGCGGCGCCGTCTATTATGGCAAGGCGAGACGAGGGCGCGGCGTGCGCATACGAAGCGGCGCTCCGCGCTCCTATTACATAGGCATCGAGAGCGCGATGCCAGCCGTGCCGGGAATGGAGGCGCCGCTCAAGGCGCTCTGCGTAGTTCCGTTCGGGATGGAAGAAGGGACCGAGGCGGCGATCCCGGAACGCGAGTTCGGACTCGTCGTCGGCGAGCCGGGCGAGTTCCGCTTTCTAAGCTCGACGGTGCGGAAACAGGATGAGATCGGCAGCCTCATCGAAGACTGGGGCGACGAGCTTCAGGAGCTTAGCCCGCTTGAAGTGACCTTGACGCTCGAAGGTCAGGAAGAGACCGTCCTGCCCGTGAGGCTCGAAAGCCGAGTCACCGAAGTCGGCACGCTTGAGCTGTGGTGCGTCTCGCGCGACGGGCAGCATCGCTGGAAGCTTGAGTTCAACATACGCGAAAAAGATGACCAGTAGAAGGGACGCCTCAGTAGTTTAATGCAGTCACCTGGCCGTTATTTAATCGGTATAGACCTGGGCACCACCAATTCGGCTGTCGCTTATATCGACTCGCAGGAGGCCGCGCGAGGCGCCGTCCCGAAGATTCACATATTCCAGATTCCGCAGCTCGTCGCCGAAGCAGAAATAGGCACGTCTGAAACGCTGCCCTCCTTTATCTATTTCGCATCTGAAGACGAGGCTGCAACCCTTCGGCTCAAGCTGCCGTGGCAGCATGGGCTCGCCCCGGTAACAGGGATACTCGCGCGCGAGCAGGGGTCGCTCGTGCCGGGCCGCCAGGTCTCTTCTGCAAAGTCGTGGCTGTGTCACGACGCGGTCAATCGAACGGCAAGGATACTGCCGTGGGGCGCAGACCAGCCTGACTTTGCATGCTCGCCCGTTGAAGCCTCCACTCGTTATCTCACTCACATCCGCGACGCATGGAATTATACTTTTGCGCTCGAAGGGTCAGGCCCGGACGAGTCGCGCTTCGAGCAGCAACAGATCGTTCTTA
>DASTET010000044.1:0-3096 GCA_035709445.1 Blastocatellia bacterium
TAAGACGCCGAGCCCTCGCGCGACCAGCAGCTTCTGGCTCCGCGTGCGCTCGGATGCGGTGGTGACTTCCGGAATCAGGGCGAGTACGGGCGCATCCAGATAGTACTCGACATCCCTGTCGTCGCGTATAACGAACAGGCGCGGCAGCTCCAGCAGCGCGACAACCAGTAAGGCGACTCCCAGAGATAGGGCCGCGGCCATCAGTTTCAGCTTGGAGCGGTTCGGCGCGACGGGAAGCTGAGGCACGGCGGGCGCATCGACGACCTGGAAGAGGCCGGGTCCGAAACCGGCCGGCGAGATTTGCAGCGACTTGAGCGTATCCTGTCTCTTGAGCAGTATCTCGTAGCGGCTGCGCAGCCTGTCGAGCTCCGCCTGCTTTTCAGGGGTGCTCTCCGATGCGGCGGTCGAGGCCACGACAGGGGCAGGCAGACTCGCTCCGCCCGTCTCGCCGCCTGCGACCTGGCTCTTGCGCGCGATCTCGCGTTGAACCACACCCAGCTCGATCTTGAGCCGCGCAAGCTCGCGGTTGAGCGAGCGCAGCTCGCGCGCTTCGGCTGAATTGGCGGGGATGCTGCCCGACCCGTCGCCCGTGCTTAGCTGCGCGATCTGGCGGTTTATCTCCGCAAGCTGGTTGCGCGTCTGAGCGACTTTGGGGTTTTTGTCGGTGTACTGCGCGGAGTAATCCTTTAGCTGCGCCTCAAGCTCGGCTTTGCGGACGAGCAGCACGCCGTAGGAGCTGCTGGCGCGGGCGTCGCTTGCCGCGCTCCTGGCGATCTTCTCCTGCTCGGCGATCTGCGCCTTCTGCTCGGCGATCTGCTGTTCGAGCGCGTACTGCTTATCGGTAAGCGTCGCAAGCGAAGAGGCGGCAGCCGCACGCTGGGCGCGGGCGGTTGTGCTCACGCTGAAGGCCCGCCCCATTATGCTGCGGCGCTCGGAAGCGGCCATGCGCTCGCGGCTGATCTCGTCCAGACGGGTCTCGATCTGCGCGATTTCGGTCTGGACCGCCTCGGCCTCCCCGGTCGTCTGGTTCTCGATGTCCTGGTTCATCTTGCCGAAGAGCGAGACCAGATCGGTGGCGACGGTCTTGGCTATGACAGGGTCGGTGTGGCGATAACTGATGGCGAGCTTCTCAGGCCGGTCGTCCCGCCACTTCGTATCAACAGCGATGTTCTTGCGTATACGGTTGATCGCCGCGTCCGAAACGGAGCCGTCGGCTGAGCCGAGGTTGTGACGCTGGATCAGATCCGCGAGGAAGGAACGGCTTATCATCCCCTCGCTTATCGCCGCGACGCGGGCCGCAACCGCATGCCGTTCTTCAGGCCGCGCGGCGACGACGACCGATGCGCGCGACTCGTACACGTTTGGAATCTCGCGGATGACGAGAAATGTTGCGATCAACATTGTCGCGCCGATAAAAAGAATCAGCCATTTCCGCCGCCATAGGATTTGCGCATACTCCGCAAATGAACGAGGTCTTATGCTCGCCATCTCGATCCTCTCCTTTGAACGATCAGAGAGCCAGGCTCGGCTCGCCCGACCGGTTGATGCATTGATATCAATTCTTGAGCAGCGGGTCTCTGAGGATCTTAACCCTCCGCGACAGGGACAATTTGATGCCTGCCGCTATAAGCAATAGGACGGAGCCGAGCAACAGCAGCATGAGCGGCTCGAAAAATGCTACAAAAAGCAATCCGTCTTCTGCATTTACCTCGCTACCCTTCGCAACAGCAGCCCTGCCATAACTGTTCGCGTAAGCCTGAGACACCCAGAGAAGGGAGGCGGCGAGAAACAGGACCACCCGGAAAGATATCCCACTATTTTTGCGCACAAGAATATTTCCTCATCCGTCTTGCTTGAAGCCGGAATTAATAATCAGCTTAGATTGCGAGCGTCCTCGGATTACGGGGAGGGTTCAGCGTCGAATCGGCTCGTATCGGGACTCACAGCATTCGCCCTTTCCTCTGTCGCTGAATATACCTTCCACTTACGCTATATAATCGTAACAAACGCAGATTTACAAAAAACTCATAATAAATTTAGGCCCCTGTAACCGCGCGAACAATCTCTTTCGTGGCGGTCTGATCCGGCAGCGGTTGGGCACTTACCGAGGCCCTTTTACAAAGTCCCAACAAAAAAGCCGATTGACAAGGTCGCGCGCCTGTTGCATAGTGTTGCCGCCCTGATGATTGTATCGAACTGGTAAACGGGTTATTTCTGAAACAAATCGAACCCTTTAAACAAGAATAGAGTTTCGCGGACTTCTGCCGTGATCTCGTTCGCCCCCCGGTATGTGCTCCTCACCTGCTTAGCATTACAAAAATCGCTTTGGAGGTGAAACTTTATGAAGAAGTGCCTGTCTGTTTTCTTAGTGCTCGCAAGCTTTTCCCTTTTTTTCAGCGCCGGAACTCAAGACTCCCTGGCCCAGACGTTTGTAAGGCCGGAGCTTCCGCGCGTATTACTCGACACGACCTATGTGCCGCCGACCGGCATGACGATCACCGTACAATCGGGCGGGAACCTTCAGGCAGCCCTCGATTCCGCTCGTCTGGGAGACATCATTCTGCTTCAGGCGGGCGCAAGATTTACCGGCAATTTCACGCTTCCAAACAAGTCCGGCTCCGGCTGGATAACCATTCGCACATCGGCGCCGGACTCCGCGCTGCCACGGGCCGGGACGCGCGTGACCCCCGCATACGCTTCCGTGATGCCGAAGATCATCACTCCCAACAGCAGCGACGCGCTGAAGACCGCTTCCGGCGCGCATCACTATCGCTTTATCGGCATAGAATTCGGCATCGCCTCTTCGGTCACAAGCAATTCGGGGATAATTCAGCTCGGCTCCGGCAACCAGACCTCGCTCAGCTCGGTCCCGCACAACATAATCTTTGACCGTTGCTACATACACGGGAACCGTAGCTACTATGCCCGGCGCGGCATAGCCCTCAACAGCGCGCGCACGGCCATCATCGACTCCTACATCTCGGACATTCACGGCTATGGCACAGACACCCAGGCCATATGCGGGTGGAACGGCCCCGGCCCCTTCAAGATCGTCAATAATTACCTGGAAGCTGCGGGCGAGAACATAATGTTCGG
>DASTET010000045.1:0-3970 GCA_035709445.1 Blastocatellia bacterium
GCCTTCACCTCGTGATTCGACGCGCCCGGCGGTATGGCGAACTTCATATCGAAGGCGGCGGTCGTGGTTATGACCTTCTCGACCGGCTGTTTTGCAAAGATCATGCCTACATATGAGCGGTCCTTGGTGACTTTGCCGCTCGGCGTATAGTGCATCTGGAAGACAAGCTGAGAGCCGGCCTTGATCAGCTTTGCCGTCCCCGGTTTGGCCATAAAGGGTGTCATTCCCGGCGAAAGCGCGCCAAGCAGCCCCTCGCCCAGATCGAGCTTTGTCCTGCGTTTCTGTTGCGGCTCGCGCACATAGATGACTATGTGATGGACTACCGACAGGTCACCCGCTCGCGCCTCCATCGCCTGGATGTAGCGGTCCTCTTTGAAATTGGTCGGGACGGTGAAGTATTGATAAGAGACAGCGCCTTCGGCAGGGACCGTGTACTCGACCGGCATATGAAAGACTATGTCCGGCTCGCCTATCTGCCAACCGGAGGCGAATTGCGGCGCGGGCGGGAGGTCTTTCGGGTCGCCTTCTTTAGCGCCGCCGTCGATCCAGGCCAGTATGGTATCGATCTCTTTTTGAGACATCCGCCGGTCATTAGCCCAGGTCCCGTACTTCGGGTCGGCGTGCCAGGGCGGCATCTCGCGTGTAGCGACTTTTTCGCGGATAGCCTTCGCCCACGGGCGGACCTCTTTATAAGTCATAAGCGACATCGGGGCGATCTCGCCCGGACGGTGGCAGCCCGCGCAATTCTTATAAAAGATTGGCGCGATATCCTTGCTGAATGTCGGAGTCGTGGCGCTCCCGCCGCTTGCGCCGGTCTCTGCGGCCAGCAATACGGACATAACCAGTCCAAAGGCAAGAACAAAAAGACGAGCTCTCTTCATTTGACGCCTCGCTATCGTTAAGAAATCTACTCAGCCGAAAAGCTAGACTTCCACTGGTGCCCCAATTCTATGAAGCCGCCCGCCACAAGTCAATTCAATAGTGAAGGCGGCTGATTATATAGTGTACCCGGCGCACGATATGGAGCATTCTGCCGGCGCGAGTCGATCGGCGTGCTTCATTTTCGCTCGACATAATTCCAAGAAAGATAAAGCCGGTGCCTGATCTTGATACGATCTCGTCTGACCAGAAAATCATGGTCTGCAAATTGCGGTCGCATTTGGCGAACCAATAAACCACAACTCACGGAGGATGTAATGCTGAAGAAGTTTGCGGGAATCTCTCTTGTCGCCGTTTTCCTCTTTCTCGCTGCCGCTCCCGACACATATGCCTACCATCGCGGTCGCCGAGGGAAGCGCGCGGCAGTGGCGGGACGCACTTATTACAATCCCTACTATGCGAACGCATACCGAGGCCGCTTTAACAACCGATTTAATGATCGTCGTTATTTTGGGGAGCGGAATCGAAGGGGCATAGGCTCGACCGGTCGCGCCGTGCTGACGGTTGCAGCACCCGCTGCGATTGCAGCCGGAGTGGGAGCGATTGTCGGCGGAAAAAAAGGCGCGGTTGTCGGTGCGCTTCTGGGCGGAGGTGGCGGCGCAGCCTACTACCTCTTAAAGAACAGACGTCGCCGTTAAGAGATCACATTGCAGGAGGGTGGCCCTTGCCTCGACTGAGCGCACCGCGAAACGCGCCGGGGGTCATTCCGGTCACCTGTTTGAAAACGCGAGTGAAATGGCTCTGGTCGGCGAAACCGGCTGCCAGAGCCACTTCCGCAGGCTGAGCATCCGACCTCGACAGCTCCGCGCAGGCGAAGCGCACTCGCAACCGGTGGATATAATCGCCCACCGTCTGGTTGTAAGCCTGCCGGAAGACCCTCGAAAGGTGGATGGGATGGACCCCGACCTTTGAGGCTATTTCGCCCACTGACAGGTTTCGGCGGTACTCGGCCCTCAAGAGATCGATCACTTCAGAAAGCCATGCGGGCTCTCTCCTCGTCAGGGTTGCGGCGCTCCCCCGCGCTGCGATTGCCAGCATCTCTAGCGCGAGCCCCTCAATCACAAGTGGGGAGCAGGCATCCAATTCGCGGTATTCCCTGTAGAGCCTCGCAGCAAGCCACACGAGCTCGCCCCCGTGCAGATCGAAGCATGTGATCGGAAGCGGGGCGTACTCGCGAAGCCGGTCGAGCATCGCGCCCTGTATCTCTATGTTGAATACATGACCGCCCTGGGGGCTCATCTCTGTCTTGTGCTCTTCTTCGGGAGGATGGAAGACCAGGGTAAAAGGCGAGTACTCGACTTCCCTTCTGCCGTAGCTCTCGCTGTAAGCGCCGTCAAGCAGAAGGCAGAAGAAGGCCAGCTCGTGAGAGTGCTTCGGCAGCTTCGCCCCGCCTCTGTACCTCGCGTCCGAGAGCAATAGACCTGCCCGGCTCTGCGCGTTGACTATGTCGCCGAAAAACTGCCCGGGCTCCAGCGTGGGCTCAGCTAATTCGTTCAAGCTCATATCAACCGTCCCGCGTCGTTTAATGAATCTCGTCTTTGACTGTTCCCTCTTCGATGGCGAAATATGAATCATATAGCAGAAAACCCGGGCCGCCGCGATAGCTGTTTCATATCCTTTCAACAACTTTTGCCCTTTTTTACAATAGACCGCCGGCCCGGCAGGTTTGATTCGTTCAATAAACAGCGGTTCCGTGCAAGACGCGCCCCCCGCCCCATGATATAAATACAGCGCATACACCTGAGCGTTTTGTCTGAGGAGAAGACTTATGAAGGCAACGACAAAAGAGGTCCGATATTTAATCATCGCATTAGCTTTGACCCTTTCCGCATTCTGGCCGGTCTACTCAAACATAACGGCAGCCGGTCAGGGGTCTGAGAAGAAAGGGTATGTCTGCCCTCCCTGCGGCTGCGGCAGAGACGAAGAGGTTCTCGAAAGGGCCGGGTACTGCGCAAACTGCGGGATGCAGCTCATCGAAAAAGGGAGCGCCCCCCCTGCCCACTCGCATCCGCAGACGCCGAGAAAGAACGTGGCGATTCTCATATTCCAGGGCGTTCAGATTATCGACTACACAGGTCCGTACGAGGTATTCGGGCAGGCCGGCTTTAACGTCTTTACGGTCGCCGAAAAGCCTGACATGATCACAACCGCGATGGGGATGAGGGTCACGCCGAATTATACGTTCGACGCTGCTCCAACAGCGAGCGTGCTTGTGATCCCGGGAGGCGATGTCGGGATGGCTCAGGAAGACCCCGACATCATAAAGTGGATTCAGCAGGAATCGAAGAATTCAGAATACGTCCTCTCCGTCTGTAACGGGGCGTTCATACTGGCAAAGACCGGCCTGCTCGACGGGATGACTGCGACGACTTTTTACGGGTTGCTCGAAGGCTTGAAGTCGATTGCGCCAAAGGTCAACGTGGTAGACGACAGGCGGTATGTCGACAACGGAAAGTTCATCACAACAGCCGGTCTCTCATCCGGCATTGACGGCTCGCTTTATGTCATATCGAAGATACTGAGCAAGGCCCGCGCGCAGATGGTCGCTCTCAACATGGAGTACAACTGGCAGCCGGATTCGTCCTATGCCCGCGCGAGCTTCGCTGACATGCACCTCCACCCGATCTTTGGACGGGGGCTTTCCTTAACCGTCCCAGAAGGGGCCGAGCTAAGGGTGCTGAGCACTGAAGGCGGAAGAGATCATTGGGAGATAAACTGGCTGCTTCGAAACGACTCCACCGCTTCGGATGCTCTGAAGATTCTAAATACAAGGCTCGCCTCCGAGAACAACTGGTCACAGCGTCCTTCGTCAACCGCCGCAAACGCGACAAGGACGAGCTGGCGATTCACCGACAAAAAAGGCGGCGTCTGGAACGGCGTGACGAGCGTTCAGCCGGTCGCCGGTCAGAAGAACAGTTTCAACCTGACGCTCAGGATAGACCGCGCAGACGACGTGAAATAGATCATCGAATAAAGCAATTGGGTATTGACCGCGGAGGAGGCCGCAGGCGCGCAGAGGATGATATCCCTC
>DASTET010000046.1:0-3159 GCA_035709445.1 Blastocatellia bacterium
GGCTTGAACAGGAGCGGGCCGCCGCGCTCGAAGAGAGACGCCGTATGCTTGAAGAGGCCAGAGCCGATGCGACCATTCAGATCGAGAGCGCCAAATCGGCCATAGCCGGAGAGGCGGCAAGCGCGCGCGCTGAGCTCGAAGTCGAATCCCGCAACATAGCCGAGCAAATCTCGCGCACCGTGCTCGGTCGCGCCGTAGGAGGTGGGGCCGTTTGATATTTGATTGCCTTTTACAGCCGGTTCTGCTTCTGGCGACCGACGGGACGGGCGAGGGCGGGCTCCTGTCGAACCTTACCTTCTGGAGGGTGGTTAATCTTTTAGTTTTTGTTCTCATCCTAGTCTACATCCTCCGCAACAAGATAAGGATCGGCCAGGTATTCGATGATCGCCGGGCAGCGATACGCAAAGAGCTGGAACAGGCTCGACACGACAAGCAGGAGGCCGAACGCCGGCTCGCCGAGGTCGAAGCGCGGCTCGCCCGTCTCGACCAGGACGTGGCCGAAATCCGCGCCGAGGCTGAGCTTGAGGTCCAGCGCGAGGCCGAAAGGATACGCAAGGCCGCAGCCGCCGATGCGGAAAAGATCAAGCAGATGGCGCAGCGCGAGATCGAAGGCGCAATGAAGTCTGCGCGAAGCGAGCTGCGCGCATTCGTTGCCGAGCATTCGGTCGAGATGGCCGAAAGCATCATCCGGCGCGAGATCAGGCCCGACGACGACAGGCGGATGCTGGACGAGTACCTGGATAATCTGCGCGAGGTGAATAGATGAGTGTGATTGCAGTCGCCCGTCGCTACGCGGAGGCGCTCGCAGATGTTGCCATCGCACATAATAATATCGAGCAGATCGATGCCGAGGTCGGCGCGTTTGCCGATCTTATGGCTTCCAACCGCGAGCTTCTCGACGTCTTCGCAAGCCCTGTAATAAGCCAGGACGATAAGGGGCGAGTGCTCGCCGCCATCATCGAGCGGATACGGCCCGGCCAGATCACCGCCAATCTGCTCAAGACCCTGCTAAAGCATTACCGGTTGCAGAATCTCGGCGCAGTCTATGAGCAGTTCCGCCGCGAGATAAACGAGCGCAAGGGGCTTGTCGTGGCAGATATAACCACGGCCTCGCCGGTCGGGCCCGCCGAGCAGCAGATCTTCTCCACCCGGCTCCAGGAGTTGACCGGCAAGCAGGTTCAGCTTCGATTCAATACCGACCAGGCCATAATCGGCGGCGTGGTGACACGTATCGGCTCGGTTGTTTATGATGGCTCTATACGTACTCAGCTTCAATCAGTAAAACAGAGACTGAAAGCAGGCGAAAAGTAGCGGTGGGAGAATAGTATGGAAGCAATAAGAGCGGACGAGATAAGTAAAATCATACGACAACAGATCGAAGGCTTCGACACGGGGGTCGAGGTCAGCGAGGTCGGGACAGTCATAAAGGCGGGCGACGGGATCGCCGAGATATACGGGCTCGAGCGCGTGATGGCGGGCGAGCTTCTCGACCTGCCTTACGAGGTCGCCGGAATATCGCTCAACCTCGAAGAAGACAAGGTCGGAGCGGTCCTGTTCGGCAATTACGAAAAGATCAAAGAGGGCGACGAGGTCCGGCGCACCAAGCGCATCATGTCTGTGCCCGTCGGCGAAGAGATGATCGGCCGCGTCGTAGACCCTCTCGGCCGCCCGCTCGACGGGCGCGGCCCTATAGACACGGGCGGAAAGTACAACCCGCTTGAAAAGATCGCCCCGGGCGTTATGGACCGCCAGCCGGTCCGCGAGCCGATGCTTACCGGCCTCAAGGCCATCGATGCGATGGTGCCCATCGGTCGCGGCCAGCGCGAGCTTATCATCGGCGACCGCCAGACCGGCAAGACCGCCATCGCCATCGACGCGATAATCAACTCCAAGGGCAAAGACCTGATCTGTATCTATGTGGCGGTGGGCCAGAAAGAGTCTACAGTGGCCCAGGTCAAAAAGACGTTCGAAGATTATGACGCGATGAGCTACACGATCATAGTCGATGCGTCGGCGGCGAGCCCTGCGGCCATGCAGTATATCGCGCCCTATGCGGGCTGCGCGATGGGCGAGTACTTTCGTGATCGCGGCCAGCACGTCCTCTGCGTCTACGACGATCTTTCCAAGCACGCCTGGGCATACCGGGCGATTTCGCTGCTGCTGCGCCGTCCGCCCGGACGCGAAGCCTATCCGGGTGATGTCTTCTACCTGCACTCGCGGTTGCTCGAACGCGCGGCAAAGCTCTCGGACCAGCTTGGGGGCGGGAGCCTTACGGCGCTGCCGGTGATCGAGACGCAGGCGGGCGACATATCGGCATACATCCCGACCAACGTCATCTCGATAACCGACGGCCAGATATTTCTTGAGTCGGACCTCTTCCACTCGGGCGTGCGCCCGGCGATCAACGTCGGCAACTCGGTGAGCCGCGTCGGCGGGTCGGCGCAGACCAAGGCCATGAAGCAGGTGGCCGGAACCCTCAGGCTTGACCTTGCGCAGTACCGCGACCTCGCCGCATTCGCGCAGTTCGGCTCTGATCTCGACAAGGCCACGCAGCAGCAGCTCAATCGCGGCAGCCGGTTGACCGAGCTGCTCAAGCAGCCGCAGTACTCGCCGATGCCCGTCGAGCAGCAGGTCATCGTCCTCTGGACGGGGACGAACGGATTTGTCGATGATGTGCCGCTCGAAGACATAAAGAAATTCGAGCAGGGGTTGCTCGCTTTCTTTCAGAACACGCGCGGCAATCTGCTTGAAAGGATCCGCGAGCGAAAGACGCTCGATCAAGAGATCACTGAGGAGCTGCGGACGGCAGTAACCGAGTTCAAATCGCGGTTCGCTGCCGAATGAGGGTTCGGGATCAGCGATGCTCTAGCTCAATCGTGATGCTGAGTCCTGGATACTGACTATGCCAAATCTTCAAGACCTGCGCAGACGGGTTCGTTCCGTCCGCAACATGCAGAAGATCACGAGATCATACAAGATGGTCTCTGCGGCCAAGCTCCGCCGGGCGCAGGACCGTGTCCTGGCCGCGCGCCCCTACGCAAATACGATGATGCGGGTGCTGGCCCGGCTCGCGGCCCGCGCGGGCGATTACCGACACCCGCTGCTAGAACAGCGCGGCGACGAGCATTACCTTCTCGCGCTTGTGACGGCAGACCGCGG
>DASTET010000047.1:0-8893 GCA_035709445.1 Blastocatellia bacterium
CGGGACAATAAAGAGGTCTGGAATGCCTCTCATTTTGAGATAACGGCAAGCTCGCTTGCGAGCGCGATAGATCGGCAGATTCGCAACCTTGACCCTGCTGCCAGGCCTGTAAAATAATCACCGGCTGGCGTGAGCATAACGATTCTAAAAAATAACTTCGAAAAAGTTCTTCTTGCCTCATTCTTTATCGCCCTGTCAGCTTCAACCATAGCCTGGACCCTGAAAGACAGGACCCCGCCCGCATGGGACCCCGCCGACCATCTAAGCGCGGGATATGATTATTATCGCGCGATGGCCGACCTCGACATCCGCGGATTTGCGCAAGAGCTTTTCATAAAGCCGCGTTATTATGCGCCCTTCGTCCATCTGGTGAGCGCCTCGGTCTTCCTCCTCCTTGGAGCGTCCAGGCTCACTGGGATTGCGGTCAACTTGCTCTCGCTCGCCGCCCTGCTCGTGTCGACGGCCTGGATAAGCCGCGCGCTTTACTGCGAGGTCTCTTATGAAGACGCCGGAACAAAGTCGAAGTCTGTTGATGGCGGATTAAACAATTCTTCGGGCCGTAGCATATTTCTCCCCTCGATACTGGCCGCGCTCCTGGCCTCCTGCTATCACTTCTCCGCCTGGCTGCTACACGATGCATTTCTCGATTTCCCGCTTATGGCGATTGTTACCGTGAGCATAGCGCTCTTGATACGGGCAGGCGGCTTCACTCGCCGTAGCGACGCGGTATATTTTGGGGTATCGGCTGGAATAGGTCTGTTGACTAAACAGACATTCCCCTTTTTCCTCATCCTCCCTACACTGTTTGTAACGTCTCGCGTCCTCTTCAGCCGCAATTGGCGGGCAATTGGCAACCTCGCCCTATCTGCTTTGATAGCGCTGGCGATAGCAGCCGTCTGGTATTACCCGCACTTTGACGACGTGATGGCGATTTATGGGGTGAACCGCGAGGCAGCCGTAAATGAGAATGAAGCCCCTCTGTTCTCACTCATGTCAAACGTCTTCTATCTGCACGCGCTGGTTAGCCATCAGATGCAGGTCCCATTCGGGATTCTCTTTCTCCTCGGCCTGTTGTATTCGATAGCGAAACGCGCCCGCCAAAGCATGATCGTCTACCTCTGGCTTTTGAGCGGGATCGGCATGTTCACGCTTATCGCAAATAAAGATATTCGCTATAGCGTGCCGGTGCTCCCGGCGGCGGCTATTCTCTCTGTCTGCTGGATGGGAGAACTCAGGCTCCGTAAAGAGGCGAAAGAGGCAGACTCGAAGAGGAATCCACATAACACGCTTAATGTCACAAAACTGGCTCTGGGGGCCGCTATTGGGCTCTGGGCTGTCATTAGCTTTATAAACGCGCAGTGGCCGGGCGAGGGGCAGGGGTATTACATTGACACTCCGAGATTCAGGTGGATGGTCTTTGCGCGAAATTATTACGGGTTCGATAGGCGACCGCTTGATAACGATTGGAGCGTTCCTGAGATAGTAGGAACCGTTTCGCTTCTGGCAGCAGCCGACCCTGTATCGCTCAACGGCTCGAAAGTGAATCGCCCGCCCGGACCCGGTGAGACCGTCTCTCCGCAGACCGGTCGATATTCAGACCCTCCCGGCGTAAACAGACCGACTCTAGGGGTGATAGTAAACCTCCCCTACCTCAACCCGTCGAGCATCGCGCTCTACGCGAGATTGCTCTCGCCGGAGCGAGCCGGGCCTCCCGTCATAAACGTTTTATGGATAGTAAACGACGCCGCGCGAGACAGGATAGAAAGGTCGGATTATCTGCTCGTTCGCACGGGGCTGGATCGAGCGGAGTGGGTCGCCCCGATTGAAAGGTTTGCGGAGCAACTGATAGATTCAAACCCGGAAAGATTTGTTCGGGTCGCAAGCTTTCCGATCCCGCTCGATGGGGCTGAAGCAGTCATTTACAGACGCGGAGGATAGAGAGAACTGCCGATGATTCCACCGAAATCTGCGTATACTCAGAAAGAATGGCGAATAATTCAAAAGCACAGGACCCCGTCTCAGGTTCAGCGATTCCTCTCGAACCTTCCCTATAACCGCGAGATCGGCGGAAATACATGCCTTTCGTTCAGAAGCGTCATCCGCAAGAATCGGGCGCACTGTCTTGAAGGGGCGCTTGTGGCGGCGGCGATCCTCGAACAACACGGATTCCCCCCTCTGCTTGTGAGCATAGAGTCTCAGGACAAGCTCGACCACGTGCTTTTCCTCTACAGGAAAGGAAAGCGATACGGCTCGGTCGCAAGGTCGCGCGATATCGGCCTCCACGGTCGCAAGCCGGTCTTTCGCACCGTCCGCGATCTCGTCATGAGTTACTATGATCCCTACATAGACCTCACCGGGCGCATCACGGGGTATGCGGTCACCAGCCTCTACGAGATAGGGAATTACGATTGGAGGTTCTCGCTCAAGAATGTGTGGAAAGTCGAGCGCCACCTTCAAGAGATCCCACATCTCGCTATACGCGCATCAGATGCCCGGTACAGCAAGTGGCATGCTCGCTTTCTCGAGTTCAAGAAGAGCGTTCCCGATGGCTCGCCCGATTACTTCCCAACTCGAAACCTGTGGATGCTCTGATCATTGCAGCACAGGTTGAAGTATGAAGATCGAACCCACAAAGTTGAATACCAGGTGAATTGCTACGCAAGGAAGTAAAGATTGGGTCACCGCCCTTACGAGCGTCAGCACAAAGCTTAGGATCGTCAGCCCCGCAAGCGATGCCCACGCGCCGGAATACTGGTCGAAGTGGACCAGTACGAAAAGGATCGTCACGATCATCACAGCCGCAGACCTGCCGAGCCGGTTTCTGAGCGGCGAATAGAGCATCCCCCTATAGACAGTCTCTTCGACTATCGGAGCGGTCAGCACAGCCATGCAGGCGACGAGTATTCTTACAGTATGAGACGATTTGAGCATCTCGCCGAACTTCGTCGTCTCGGATTCCGGCAGAAACTGCACAAGCACGACATTGATTATATAGACCGCTGCGACCACCCCGAATATGAGCAGGTATCTGCCCGACCGGGAGAGTCCGCCCCAGTGCCACCCCAGACTCGCGAGAAAGGGTCGGCTACCGAGCCGGGTCACTACAACCCAGCATAGCGCGAGCGTTAAGATGTGAGAGACCGCTGTCGCTATGACGGAAGTTAGGACTACGCCCGGTGTCATGATCCAGGCTTCGATCTCTTCTCTTGTCGTAGGCAGCGCGGCCCCGCTACGGCGCTGGATCACAAACCACACGTTGATTGCCAGAAGCGGGACCAGATAACTGAATATCCAGACTCCTATCCCTGTCATTATTCCCCACGAAGGGTGGTCTGGATCATACGCGGGAGGGGTAGCTACTTCAGTGACATCAAGGGCCGGGTAATCGCTCATCTGTTACCTTTCACTAAATCGGCAGGCATCATTGCCCGGATCAAGGGCGCCGCCAGAAACAGCGTGATCATGCTCTTTGCATCGTCAATCGCGCCCGTCTTAACCTGCTCAACTGCATCCTCAAACGGTAAGAAGACGACCTCGATCTCTTCATCATCATCGAGGTTTTGCTCTGACTTCTCAAGCCCGGTTGCAAGAAATACGTAGAGCCGCTCTTCGCAGTAGCCGGGCGCGACGTTGAATTCGCCAAGTTTTTCAAGCCTCGCCGCGCGATAGCCCAGCTCTTCTTCAAGCTCCCGGAGCGCCGTCTGCTCCGGGGTATGTCCGGGCTCTATACGGCCAGCCGCTATCTCAAGCGAATAGCGGCCCAGCGGATAGCGCCACTGCCGCACGAGCGCAACCCGACCATCTTCAAAAATCGGCAATGCGCCAGCGCCCCCGTTATGATGGACTATCTCTAGCGTGACCTCCCCCCTGGCCTTCGTCTCATACCGGCTCAGCGAGAGGTCGAGAATCCTCCCGCGATGGACGTACTCTCTCTTTATCAGATCGTGTGCCATAGGATCATCAGTTGTGAGGCTGCCGGTCTTCATCTTCGATCAGACGCTTTACCTCGCCTACGAGGTAGAGCGACCCGGCGACGCATATCAGCCCGTCTGGCTGTGTTACGCTGCGCGCCCACGAGAGCGCCTGTCTTACAGACTCCGTGAATATGACATTCCTCGAAAAGCCCAGGGCCGGCTTACCCAGACGCGCGGTGCTTGCCGCCCGAACATCCTTCACTCGCGTGAGCACGATGGTCGAGGCAACGCCGAAAAGCTCGCTCGCCATTCCCTCGACATCCTTATCATTCATCGCCCCGAAGATCAGAGTGACAGGCCGATGCCAGAACTCGTCGAGATACTTTCTGAGAGACCGTGCGCCTGACGGGTTGTGCGCGCCGTCCAGCAAGATGGCGGGCCGGTCCTCGACCAGCTCAAGCCTGCCCGGCCAGCGGACCTCTCTGAGCCCTTTGATGATGGCTTCGCGCGGAACAGAAAATCCGAATTCCCGAAGCAGCTCTGCCGCTTCTATGGCCGCAGTCGCATTCTCGGCCTGGTGCTTTCCTCGCAGCCCGAGCAGGATTCTTCGATAGGTGTTCTTAGAAGATTCATAATCGAAGGTCGTGCGGCCCAGATCGTTGAAGCTGACATCGGTAGGCTCGTTAGCGAAGACCGGAAGCACGTTTACTTCGAGACAGCGGCGCATCAATACTTCTGTCGCGGCTTCATGGGCTTGCCTTCCGATCACTGCGCGCGTGGCGGGCTTGATTATGGCCGCTTTCTCTCTGGCGATCTCTTCTATCCTGTCTCCCAGGATCGCCTGGTGGTCGTAGTCTATGGAGTTCACAACGCCAATGACCGATTCTACGGCGTTCGTCGCGTCGAGCCTTCCGCCCAGACCGACCTCCAGTACTGCAATCTCTACCTGTCGCTCTTGAAAGTGCAGCAGGGCGATTGCCGTCAGTTGTTCGAAGAATGTCGGGAGCGCCGCAAGCTGGCGGTCGGCGACGAGCGATTCGGACGCAGCACGGACCTCGGTCGCAAGGCGGGCGAAATCGGGCTGCGAAATCATCTCCCCTGCAACGCGCGCCCGCTCCTCAACCCTGACAAGGTGCGGCGAGGTGAAGAGCCCGGTCCGGTGGCCCGCCGCGCGCACGATCGATTCGATCATCGCCGAGACCGATCCTTTCCCATTAGTCCCGGCGACGATGACCGACCTGTAGGCGCGGTCGGGGCGGCCAAGACGTTCGAGCAGAAGGGTGACGCTTTCAAGTCTGTATTTGGCTGCAAGCACTTCATGCCCGAGCCCGTACAGGTAACTTAGCGACTCCGAATAATCCATTCCCTAAAGCCAGAAGAAACAAGTGGAAAAGAACTCGCAAGGCGGCGGTCGCGGTTGGGCGGTCTCAACCCTTCTTCCCGTTTTTAGTCATGAAGCCGAGCGTGCCGACGATGAAGTCCTTCAGGTTCTTTCGCTCGACCACCGCGTCGAGCATCCCGTGGGCAAGCAGGAACTCCGACCGCTGGAACCCCTCGGGGAGCTTTTGGCGTATGGTCTGCTCGATCACGCGAGGCCCGGCAAACCCTATCAACGCTCCCGGCTCAGCTATGTTGAGATCTCCGAGCATTGCGTAGCTCGCTGTTACTCCTCCGGTGGTGGGATCGGTGAGCACAGAGATATAAGGCAGCCGTTCTTCATCCAGCCGCGCAAGCGCGGCAGATATCTTGGCCATCTGCATGAGCGATAATGCGCCCTCCTGCATGCGGGCCCCGCCCGAGGCCGAGAAAATTACCAGCGCCGAGCGGGTTTCAATCGCCCGTTCAATCGCGCGGGTTATCTTCTCGCCGACGACCGAGCCGAGCGACCCTCCCACAAACGAAAGCTCCATGGCGCAGACTACAGCCGGGTGCCCGCCTATTGAGCCCCGGCCAACGATCAGAGCATCCTGAATCCCTGTGGTCTTCTGCATCTCCCTCAGACGTGATCGGTAACTCTTCGTGTCAATGAAACCGAGGGGGTCGGTTGAAGCGAGGTTCCCGTCCATCTCCTCCCACCCGTCATCAAACGTCATGGCAAGCCGGTCCATCGCTTTTATGCGGAAATGGTGACCGCACTTGGGGCAAACATTCAGGTTGTCCTCGACCTCGCGCTTGAAAAGCACCTGTTCGCATGAGGAGCATTTGACAAAGATACCTTCGGTCCGAACCGTTCGCTGTTCTTTCGGGTCCGGCCCCTTCGGCTGGTCCTTTTTTCTAAACCAAGTCATGTATGATAACGGCTGTCTACGGCTCGCCTCTCTTGCTGAAATCGGCCAGCTTCTCCGGCAGGCCCGCGCGCCTGTTTGCCGCTCTCGCAAGGATGAACAGGAGGTCCGACAGCCTGTTCAGATAAATGATCGTCTCAGGGTTAATATCTTCTGCCCCACCTAGCTGAACGACGCGGCGTTCGGCGCGGCGCGCAACTGTTCGGGCGAGGTGTAGGGAGGCCCCTGACTGTGACCCGCCGGGAAGTATGAATTCCTTTAGCGGCTCAAGCTCCGAAAGAAACCGATCAGAATACCCTTCAAGTGTCTTGATGAAAGCTTCACTTATCCGTGGCACCTCGATATCAGAAGGGCTGGCAAGATCGGCCCCAAGCGTGAACAGATCATTCTGAATCAGGCCGAGCACATCGTCTATCTCGGGGTCTTCGAGAAGCGAGCGGCAAAACCCCAGGACTGAATTCAGCTCATCGACTTCGCCGTAGGCTTCGACCCTCAGGCTCGACTTGCTGACGCGCGCGCCTCCGACCAGCGAAGTCTCCCCGCCGTCGCCTGTGCGGGTATAAACTCTCGATATTCTCATCCCTTTTCCCATGTTTTACAGATGTCCATTCTAGGCGCGGACTCCTTCGATGTCAAAGTCGCTTGCATTCGAGCATATCGACTTGAGAGCGGTAATCACGGTTGCCATAATCGCTCCGAATCATATACTGTGGCAGGCTCCGAAACGAGAGGAAATGGCAGATGGCAAAGATAACTGTCGGGCTACTCGGAATGGGAACCGTGGGCACAGGTGTGATCAAGCTCCTGGCCGACGATCCTCGATTCAAGGTCAAGTGGGTAGCGGTGCGCGATAAGTCCAAACAAAGAGACGTCGACCTGTCATCAATCCGAGTGACAGAAGAGCCCTTTGAAGTCGTCGACGATCCGGAAGTTGAAATCGTAATCGAAGTGGCGGGCGGCATCCGACCGATTTACGACCTCATAAAACACGCGATCGAGAGAGGCAAACAGATCGTAACGGCAAACAAAGAGATGATAGCGAGACACGGCTCCGAAGTATTCGAGCTTGCTCATCGCAACAACGTGACCGTGCTCTTCGAGGCCGCGGTCGGCGGCGGCATTCCTCTCATCTCGACTATACAGCGCGGGCTTCAGGCCAACCAGATTTCGAGGGTGGCGGGGATACTAAACGGCACGACAAATTTCATCCTGACCGCGATGGAAGAGAGGGGCCAGACCTTCGAGCAGGCGCTCCAGGAGGCACAGCGGCTCGGTTACGCCGAAGCCGACCCCACAAATGATGTCGAGGCGTTCGACGTCGCCTACAAGATAACCATCCTGGCCTCTCTCGCCTTCGGGAGATTCGTAGATGCGGATTCGGTCTATCGCCAGGGGATCACCCGCGTAACAGAGACCGACATAAAAGCTGCAAAGGAATTCGGGTATCGGATCAAGCTGATAGGCATGGCGAGTCGAGGCGAAGGGTGTCTCGACGTCCGCGCACACCCTATGCTCGTCCCTCTTCACCATATCCTCGCATCGGTTGAGGGGGCCAATAACGCCATCTTCATAAGCGGGAGCGCGGTCGGCGAAGTCATGCTCGTAGGTCCGGGAGCAGGACAGATGCCGACGGCAAGCGCGGTCGCGGGCGATCTGATCAATCTCGCAAGCGCGCTCCGACTCCCCGATTTTGCCCCTTACTTTCAACCTGCCATAGACCCTCGCCTCTCGCCGCTCTGCCCGGTCGAAGACGGCGAAAGCGCCTACTACATACGCCTCGAAACCGAGGACTCGCCCGGCGTGATAGGCAACATAGGGCACGCGCTCGGCGGGCATCAGGTCAGCCTCAACAGCCTGGTCCAGCGAGGCGTTACCGAGGACGGGTCGGCAACTATAATACTTCTGACGCACCGCTCCCGCGAGCGCAACATATCTCGCGCGCTGAGAGAGATCGAAGCGCAGGCGACTACGAAACAGATAGGCGTTGCGCTGCGGGTGTTTGAATAAGAGAGAAGTCAGAAGCCAGAATTCAGAATGGTTGTCATAAGGCGGGCGTAATAAATCTGATAACGACCATCAGTCAATATCTTCCGGATTCTGGCTTCTGGCTTCTGGATTCTATATTATGCTTGTTCAGAAATTCGGAGGGACATCGGTAAAGTCGGCGGCGCGTATAAAAAATGTCGCCGGTATAATCGCGGGCGCGGCAAAAGAGCGTCCCGTTGTCGCCGTTGTCTCTGCCATGGGCGACACTACAGATTTTCTGGTCAAGCTCGCCGGCCAGGTTAGCCGAACGCCTGACCGAAGAGAGCTTGACGCCCTGCTCGCTACGGGCGAGCAGATATCGATTGCGCTGGTCGCGATGGCGCTCAATCAGATTGGCGCGCGCGCGGTGTCGCTCACCGGGCCTCAGATTGGGATCATAACCGAAAGCGCCCACACCTCAGCACGCATAGTCGATATAAGGACAGACCGCATCAGGCGTTACCTGGATGAGGGCTTCATCGTAGTCGTCGCGGGCTTTCAGGGAACTACCCCTGAAGGCGACATAACAACGCTTGGGCGCGGCGGTTCCGACACGACGGCAGTCGCGCTCGCAGCCGCGCTTGGCGCCGAGGTATGTGATATCTACACGGATGTCAGCGGGGTCTATTCGGCAGACCCGAACCTCGTCCCCACGGCTCGCCTGCTAAA
>DASTET010000048.1:0-7090 GCA_035709445.1 Blastocatellia bacterium
TCATCCCACGTATGGCGTCAGGATCATAACGGGTTCGCTCCCCAGGACCCCGGCTTCATCGATCACGCGGTAAACAAGAAGGCCGATGTGATCCGGGTATATCTTCCGCCCGATGCCAACACGCTGCTGTCGGTTACGGACCATTGCCTTCGGAGCCGCAACTACGTCAACATCATCGTTGCGGGCAAGCAGTCGGCATTGCAGTACCTCGACATGGACGCGGCTATAAAGCACTGCACCGCCGGGATAGGCATCTGGGAATGGGCGAGCAACGATAAGGGCTCGGAGCCGGACGTGGTTATGGCATGCGCGGGCGACATCCCGACGCTCGAAACGCTGGCGGCCGTTCACCTGCTGCGCCGGTACGTCTCCGATCTGAAGGTGCGGGTCATCAACGTGGTCGATTTGATGAAGCTACAGCCGCGCGAAGAGCACCCTCACGGTCTGACGGATAAAGAGTTCGATACTCTTTTTACGACCGATAAACCGATCATCTTCGCCTATCATGGTTACCCGTGGCTCATACACCGCCTGACCTACCGCCGGACGAACCACAAGAACCTGCATGTTCGCGGGTACAAGGAAGAGGGAACGACGACCACGCCGTTCGATATGGCGGTGCGCAATGATCTGGACCGGTTTCACCTCGTCGACGACGTGATCGACCGCGTCCCCAAGCTCGGTTATATTGCGGCCTACGCCAAACAGACGATGCGTGATAAGCTCATCGAGCACAAGCAGTACATCGCCCGATACGGAGACGACATGCCTGAAGTCCGCGACTGGAAGTGGACCGGAGAATGAGTAAAGAAGTCAGAAGCCAGAAGCCAGAAGCCAGAAGATGGTCGAGGATGACTTCGACTTCATGCACTCGACGATAATCGAGAGGCTACGCGAGAGATTCTGGCTTCTGGCTTCTGACTTCTTATTATGGGGGGAAACATATGCGGGCCGATCGGTTGATTTCCATACTGATGCTGTTGCAGGTACACCGGCGCATGACGGCGCGCGAGCTTGCGCGCAGGCTGGAAGTCTCGGAGCGGACGGTCCACAGAGACATGGACGCGCTCAGCGCGGCGGGCATCCCCGTCATGGCCGAGCGCGGGGCGGGCGGCGGCTGGATGTTGCTCGACGAATACCGCACGAACCTTACGGGTCTCAACAGGGAAGAGATCAAGGCGCTTTTTCTCACCCGCCCGTCGCGCCTGCTCGCCGACCTCGGTCTGGGCAAGGCTTCGGAAGCGGCCTTCGTCAAGCTGCTCGCCTCGCTCCCGGCAACGAGTCGCGGCGACGCCGAGTATGCGCGGCAGCGCATCCATGTAGATATTTCCGGGTGGCGCCAGTCGGAAGAGGCTATCCCGTCGCTGCCGACCATTCAAGAGGCGGTCTGGCAGGAGCGCAAGCTTCGATTCACCTACGGCAAAGGCGACGATTGCAGCGGCGAGCGGTTGGTCGATCCTCTCGGTCTCGTGGCGAAAGGGAGCGTCTGGTATCTGGTGGCCTCAGTCGATGGGCATATACGCAGCTATCGAGTCTCTCGCATCCACGACCCCGTCATAACGGACGAGCCTGCGATCCGCCCCGAAGGGTTCGATCTTGCCGCGCACTGGGAAGAGTCTTCGGCTCAGTTCAGGGCGAGCCTGCCGTGCTATCTGGCCACAGTGCGAGCAGACCCGGCCATCGTGCCGTTCCTGCCTCTCGGAGGGCGGTTTGGCCGCGTGGTCGAGGTCGGGCAGCCCGACGAGACCGGGTGGGTGAGGGTCTCGCTGCGGTTCGACGTCGAAGAGATGGCCTGCGGGTTCGTGTTGAGCTTCGGCCCGCAGATAGAGGTCCTCGAGCCTGAGTCGCTGCGCGAAAAGGTTATCGAGATGGCCAGAAGCGTGGTCGAGTTTTATCGCCAGCCGTCGAGATTGGCCCACTCGCAGGTTTGAATAGGCTGGGGTCAGGATTCGGGACTTTACCTTTGTTGTAGGCAGTCGTTCGATATTGCTTGAGGGTAGCATCATGAAAGATCACAAAATCACAGGCGGCGGGGGTATTCAGCTTCACGCCGTAGAAACGGGAAACCCGCAAGGGCGACCCATCCTGTTCATTCACGGCTTTTCGCAATGTTGGCTTGCCTGGAGTCGGCAACTCAACTCGGAGCTGGCCGAGCGATACCGGCTTGTAGCAATCGATATGCGAGGACATGGCCTCTCTGATAAGCCGCGCGACGGCTACGATGACTCGAAACTTTGGGCCGATGACGTCAACGCGGTCATAGAGTCGCTCGGCCTTGATAGACCGGTTCTCTGCGGCTGGTCGTACGGCTCGCTGGTCATCCTCGACTACATCCGGCATTACGGTCAAGACAGACTCGGAGGCATCCACATAGTTGGCGGGATCACGAAGCTTGGCAGCGACGAGGCGTTGTCGGTTATCACTCCTGAATTCCTGAGCCTTGCGCCGGGCTTCTTTTCCACCGAGGTCGAGGAGAGCGTGCGCAGTCTGTCGTCGTTGTTGCGAATGTGTATGGCGCAGGAGCCATCAGCCGCAGAGCTTTACCTTATGCTGGGCTACAATGTGTCCGTCCCGCCCTATGTCCGTCAGGCGCTCTTCTCTCGCTCATTCGACAATGATGATCTCCTGCCGCAGATCCGCAAGCCTGTGTTGATTACGCATGGCGCCGATGACGCGGTTGTTAAACCAGCCGTCGTCGAACAGCACAAGGCGGGCATGGCGCACGCTCAGATCCATTTAATGGCGAATACAGGGCACGCGCCGTTCTGGGACGATGCTGCTATCTTCAACAGACGCCTGCATGAGTTTGCTGAAAGCCTGTAGCCCGCTTTTGATGCTATTCATCCTTGAAGCCGATTCTCAGGTGGGAGCCGTCGCAATAGGGCTTATCATTTGACGCGCCGCAACGGCAGAAGGCCGTCGTCTGCCGCTTCGTCGTAAAGCTTCCGTCTCTGTTTTTCACCTTCAGATTTCCGGTGACGAGCAAGGGGCCGTTAGCGAGCGCTTCTATCATGGTCTCGGCTTCGGCTGTTTCTCCCCGCGCCTCCGTCTGTTTGTCTTCTTCGCCGTTCATATAGTATGAGAGCGCAGCCGAAGGGCAATCCTTTACCTGAGCGATTATCCTTTCTGTGCTCGCCCCCTGCGCGTTGACCCAGGGCCGTTTGGCGGGATCGAAGACTTCGGGCAACCCGCGAAAACAGTTCGTAGAATGTATGCATTTTGCAGGCTGCCATACGACGGTCACTTCGCCGTTCGTATATTTTTTTATGATCTCTTTCATCGAAGGCTCCTCTCAACGATCAGAGCTTATACAGAAACCTCATCAACTTCAACCGGAAAGCCAGAAGCCACAATCTTTCTTCTTTCTTCTTTCTTCTGACTTCTGACTTCTGGCTTCTTTTAGTATCATTGATCGCGGTATAACCCCAGCACAACACCAGGAGCGATAGCGATGATTACGAAAGCGATGAGAAGGCTTGTTGTTTCGACCTTCGCCTTGATTATACTGGCGGCCTCTGCTCCTGCTCAGGATGCCGGGCAGGTGCTCAGGCTTTCGGTCGGTTACAACACGCTGAAAAACTCTACGACGCTCAGCGCCGAAAAGCGGGCCGAGGTCGACCGCCTCGGCAAGCTCGCTCAGGAAGCCTCGCTCGCAAAGAAGTACGGCGAGGCCCTCAAACACTATTATCACGCGATCACTATTATGCGCGGCTCGGAATGGACGCCCGCCCGCGCGCTTTCGACCGCGCTCACCTTGAAGCTCGACCGGGCAGTGGTCGAGCCTTCGCACACCGTTCGGGTAGAGGTGGGCCAGATATTCTCGCTCGACGAGAAGCCCGGCGATAAGCTGGTCGGCACTTTCACTCTCAACGCTCCAAACGGGAATGCGCCGCTCAAGGTGCTGAAAGTGGTCCAGGACGTTGAGGCCGATTTCAAATCAAAGCCGCTCGTGACCGATCTCGTCGTGCCGGAGATCGAAGACGGCAAGTACCGTTTGACCGTCACCTTCAAGCCCGCCGACGGCCCGGCTTCGAGCGCGAGCGGCGCGGACGCCGCCGAGGCTGCGACGAAAAACTCGACCATTCACGTAGAGCGCGGGATAACCTCCGAGATTCAAAACGCCAGGGCCCGCCTGACTAAAACAGAGGCGAAGCTCAAGAGCGGGAAACAGGAAGGCTTGCTTGCGGCGCTTTATTCGGCGGCCTATCGCATACGGCTGTTCGACCTTGCAAACTCCGGCGAGATCAATCCCGACCGTATAAACTTCAAGACGGAGATAAAAGAAGCCCTCTCGCTGCTCGACTCGCTCGACGCGGGAAAGAACCCGTTCGAGACGCGGCGCGGCGATTTCAGGAGGGCTTATCTTTCAAAGGTCGACGACACGCTTCAGCCCTATCGCATCTTCGTCCCGTCGAGCTATGACGGCACGAAAGCCTTCCCGCTTGTGATCGCGCTGCACGGGATGGGCGGCGACGAGAACAGCTATTTCGACTCTTACCAGCAGGGCACGTTCAAAGTCGAAGCCGGGCGTCGCGGCTACATCGTGGCCTGCCCGAAAGGCCGCCAGCCCGCCTCGATGTATCTCGGCCCGGCAGAAAAAGACGTGCTCGACGTGATCGCCGAGGTCCGGCGGGATTACAAGATAGACGCGGACCGCATCTATATGACCGGCCATTCGATGGGAGGGTACGGCACCTGGTCGATAGCTATGAATCACCCGGACCTGTTCGCCGCGCTCGCGCCCGTTGCCGGAGGCGGAAACCCCACAGGTATGGCAAAGATAGCGCACATCCCGCAGTTCGTGGTCCACGGCGATGACGATAAGACGGTCCCCGTAGATCGCTCGCGCGTGATGGTCGCGGCTGGAAAAGAACGCGGGGCCGAGATCAAGTACCTGGAGATTCCCGGCGGCGATCACATAACGGTCGCGCACAGAACCTTCAAAGACGTGTTCGACTGGTTCGACGCCCACAAGCGAAACGCCGCAAAATCGAAAGCGGCAACAACCAGGTGAATTTGAAGCCGCGGATAAACACGGGTGATTATCCGTGTTTATCTGTGTTTATCTGTGGTTCGTTTTCCACTCTCAGTCAAGAAGTGGGCCTGTCGGGCAGAGGCTGAGTCGCAAAGAAGTCTTCATAAAAGCGGCGGCTGTAATCTTCGAGCAGGCGCTCGACGCGCGCAGGGTTGCTCGACGCGACTATCAGCCCGGCGTGATGGCGCTTCTTCATGCGCCAGACTATCTCCGGGTCGTCATAGGCTGAAGTATCGGGGTGCTCCTGCCGGGCGAGCGAGATGATTATCCCGGCGTAATAGTTTCGGGGTGGGTTAAGAGTGTAGGGCCGCTCGCCCCGGTTTATCTCTATCCTGGCCCATTCGGCCCACAGGTTGACGCCGGTCGCCGCGTCTATGGTCTCGGCGATGTTGGCCCCGCCCACGCGCGAAGCCGTCTCAAGAAAATAGAATCGCCCGTCGTCGCGCCCCCTGATGAACTCGGTATGAGTCACCCCGCGCACAAGCCCCAGCGCCGACATAAGCTCGCGGTTGAGCGAGTGGAGCGCCTGCGCGTCCGGAGACTCTTCGGGGATTCTTCGAGTGGTGAAGATGCCGCCTTCGTGCGCCACGTCCATGGGCGGCTGTCCGTACTTGTGCGGGACGGCAAAGACCACATCGCGCTCGCTCACTATCGAATCTATGTGAAATATGTCGCCCGGTATATACTGTTCGAGCACATAGAAGGATTGCTGATCGCCGAGGGCGTCGAGCAGTTGCCAGACCTCTTCTTTGTGGTGGGCTTTCTTGATCCCGACGGCGGAGGCTTCCGATCTGGGCTTGAGCACCCAGGGAGGCGGCACCCGGTCCAGGTACTCGCGTATCAGGTCGTAATTGAGCACGTGAACGAACTCAGGCACAAGTATACCGTGCTCTTTCGCCTTGACCCGCATGGCGAGCTTGTCTCGGAAGTGGCGCGCGGTGGTGTCGCCCATTCCTGGGATGCGCAGGTGCTCGCGCAACAGGGCGGCGGTCTCGACATCGTAGTCGTCGAGCGGGACTATGCGGTCGATCACCTGCGTGCGCGCAAGGTAGCTCACCCCTTTGATAATGTCTTCGCGGTTGCCGATGCTCGGCATATAGAATATGTCGTCTATGGCCTCGCGCGGCCAGTCGGCGTTTGCGAGAGTTTCGATCGTCACAAGTATTACCCGGCAGCCCTGCCGCTTACACTCGCGCAGGAAGGTCTCGCCTTTCTCGTAACTGGCCAGGCAGAGGATAGTGAGCGGGCGTTGCTCGGACACGATGCTTGCTCCTTTGAAGTATTGAAGTGCGGGGAATTATACATTCAGAAGTCAGAAGCCAGAAGTCAGAATCTTTCGTATCATTTCTCGAATTAAGGCGAGTGAGAGAAACCAGAATCAGTCTCAACCACCTTCTGGATTCTGGATTCTGGCTTCTGGCTTCTTATTTGAAATATTTCCGGGAGCGGCGGGCATATATATGGCGAAATCTGATCTTACGGAGCGATGATATGAATGAGCGGGCGCGAAAGCGAATAGTGATCCTCGGCGGCGGTTTCGGCGGAGTATATACGGCCAGGTACCTTGAAAAAGAGCTCGGACGCCGCGATGATTTCGAGATCACGCTTATCAACAAAGAGAACTATTTTGTGTTCCAGCCCATGCTTCCCGAAGTCATCTCCGGGAGCATAGGTCTGCTCGATACCGTGAGCCCTATAAGACGGCTCCTGCCTAAAACGAACCTGCACGTGCGCGAGCTGGAGTCCGTAGATTTAGAGAACCGGTCGATAATAATCAGCCCCGGTTTTCGCCCGCATTCGCACAGCATACCTTATGATTACCTTGTCGTCGCGCTCGGCAACGTCACCGATTTTCGGGGCCTTCGCGGGCTGCCCGAGCACGCGATGCCGTTTAAGAACCTGGCCGACGCCGTCCACCTCCGCAATCACGTCATACGCGCGCTCGAAGAGGCCGCCATCGAGCAGGACGACGCCGTCCTGCGCAGACAACTGCTCACGTTCGTCATAGCGGGCGGCGGGTTCTCGGGCGTAGAGGTGGCGGCCGAGCTTAACGAT
>DASTET010000049.1:0-2538 GCA_035709445.1 Blastocatellia bacterium
CAGCCGTTCGCGCTCGACGGACGATACTGCGTCGAGGTTTGCCAGGGGGCGGCCTTTGTTATTGCCCTCTTCATACTCGCCCTTCTTGAGCACGTTGAGCAGCGATGCGAAGCTGGGCACAGGATGAATCTTCGACCGCCGAAACGCCTCGCGTATCATCCGCTTTATATCTGCCTCGCTCAGGTCGCCCAGCCCCTGAAGACACTCTTCGTCTTTCTCGGTCCACTCTTTATCGGCAAGGTCCTCGTAAAATCGACGGATTCCCGCCCGCTCCGAATCAAGCTTACGGGTCGGGCCGCATTCGAATTCTGCAAGCCGCTCGCTCACCCTGCGGTTTGCCTGCTCAAGCTCTTCGCGTAGAATGTCGGCGATGCGCTGTCGTTCGTTATACCTTATTATCATTGCTGATCCTCGCTCTATTACCTATGACTTGCGCCCACCCAATTATACGATATACCGAAGCTCACCGCGCAAACAAGTGTTTGAATGAAGCTCACCCTCTCAGCCGGGCTGAGAGAATGTTATTGATAGAGGGTGGCACTCCTGATAGACTTCACGCATCCAGGCCGGTCATACAGCTCTTACCTGAGAATTCGAGGCGCTGGAATGGTAAACAGGAGGGTTGGGTATGCAGCCAGATGAGTGCCTGACCACACATCACAGAAAGGCCCCGGCAGGGCCGCCCGTGATCCATCGTTCATACAGTCTTTCGTCCTCCTGAGAGGTTTTCCGCCGGGTTTCCGCTTGTAAGTAATGAAAGGCCAGAAAAGATGGCGGAACGAGAGCAACAACTGGAAGAGCTATTCCATGCTGCATTGAAGCGTAAGCCGGACGAGCGCGCCTCGTTTCTGTCCGAAGCCTGCGCCTCGGACCCTGATCTGAGGGCGCAAGTCGAATCGCTTATATCGGCGCACGAGTCTCCGGGGAGCTCTTTTGATACGCCCGCTTACGAGACCACCGCATCCATGCTCGCCGAGGATGAGGCAGGGTCTCACATCGGCAGGACCATAGGCCATTACGAGATACTCTCTTTGCTGGGCAAGGGCGGGATGGGCGCGGTCTATCTGGCGAAGGATGCGCGGCTCGACCGAAAGGTGGCGCTCAAGCTGCTCCCGCTTCAATTCACTGCGAACGAAGTCCGGCTGCGCCGCTTCATCCGGGAGGCCCGCGCCGCTTCGTCGCTCAATCACCCGAACATCATCACGATATACGAAATCGGCCAGGACGGCCCGGCTCACTACATCGCTACCGAGTATATCGAAGGCGAGACGCTGCGCGAGCGTATAGCGAGGGCGCCAATCGAGGCGAGCGAGGCTATCGATGTGGCAGCACAGATCGCTTACGCGCTTGCCGCCGCGCACTCGGCGGGGATCGTGCATCGCGACATCAAGCCGGAGAACGTCATGGCCCGGCCCGACGGCATCATCAAAGTCCTGGACTTCGGGCTGGCCAAGCTTACCGAGCAGCAGGCCAGTAACTCACAAAGGCCGACGCGCGTAAGCACGGAGCCGGGCGTCGTGCTGGGGACGGTCACATACATGTCTCCGGAGCAGGCAAGGGGGCTTGAGGTCGACGCTCGGACGGACATATGGAGCCTCGGCGTGGTCATCTATGAAATGATCGCGGGCCGCGCGCCGTTTTCGGGCGATACGACTGCCGATGTTATAGCCGCGATACTCAAGTCCGAGCCTCAGCCGATTGCCGAGCTGGCGCCGGAGACGCCAATCGCGCTGCAAAAGATCATAGGCCGTGTCCTGAGCAAGGATAGAAAGGAGCGGTATCAAACGAGCGATGAGATGCTCGCCGAATTGAGGGCCGTCAAAAAGGAGACAGAGTTTGCGGCGAAGCTGGATCGAAGCGACGCGCAAGCCACTCGATCTTTTGTCCCGGCGACAGGTCGTCTGTTTTCTCCACGCCCTGCGCTGGCGTTGTTGCTGGCGGCTGCGATTATAGCGGGAATCTGGTGGGCGTATCGCAGACAACCTGAAGCGGAAAGACCGTCTCCGCGGCCCCTTGTTGACCTCCATAGCTGGAAGAGCGAGCGCGGAGAGACCACGCTCAATGCCAGGCTCTCGCACGACGGCAAGATGTTCGCCTACACGTCGGCGAGAGGCCGGTGGCTGAGTATCTGGGTAAAACAGACGCAAACCGAGGCTTACCCTGTTCCGGTCACAAGAGACAATACGAATAACTGGTGGCCGGTCTGGTCGCCTGACGATCAGCAGCTCGCGTTCATTTCAGACAGGGGAGGGCAGAACGGAATCTGGACGATGCCGGTCCTGGGCGGCACGCCAAGGCTCTTAAAGAACATAGAGGGGCCATCCCCCGACCTCATACACTGGTCCAGGGACGGAAACAGGCTCTATTACCAGTGGCGAACAAATCTTTACTCGCTCGATGTTGTTTCGGGGGTGATAACACAGCTCACGGATTTTGATCCATTCAAGATAGTGCCTTTCAAAAGCTTCGCCGTCTCGCCTGATGAGAACCATATCGCATATAACGACCTGAAAGACGGCCAGGTTGATATTTGGATTG
>DASTET010000050.1:0-13425 GCA_035709445.1 Blastocatellia bacterium
CTTTCTTGGGCGAGAAAGAATAAGGACATGGAATATTCCCGGTGCCGATGGTGATCTTTATAAGGTAGTAGTTGATATTCTGAGACCAAGAGTTGGGATGCATGTTTTTGGGGCAGGACATGTAGGACAGGCTGTGTCAATGATAGGCGCCATGCTGGGTTACTCTGTTAGAGTTTATGATGATCGGCCTGATTTATTGTTGAGAGAAAGATTTCCTGATTCTCATATAGAATTGATTGGATGTAATTTTGAAATGCTGGGGGATGTTCTTGGAGAACTTAAGGGATCAATTATTGTAATTGTAACTAGGGGACATCAATATGATGAAGTCTGCTTAAAGCAAGTGATGGACTCCCAGGCTGCATATATTGGCATGATAGGAAGTAAGAGAAGGGTATTATCGATTTTTAAGAAGTTGAGGGAAGATGGTATAAATGAGCGTGAATTTGGTAAGGTTCATGCACCCATCGGATTGAGAATTGGGGCGATTACACCCCAGGAGATCGCTGTATCTATCCTGGCTGAAGTTATCCAGGAATTGAATGGCGCTAACTAAGATCGACGTTAATTAATGTGATGAGGATTTATTATGTCGTTTGAAGGCATTGACTTTCTTGGTCTTGACAGTGAGCTAACAGAAGAGGAGAGGCTAGCACGGGATTCCGTAAGGAGGTTTGCCCAGTCAGAGATTGTGCCTGTTATTTCCAAATGTTTTGAGGAGGGAAGATTTCCTGTTCAGATAATTCCTCAGTTAGCTGAACTGGGTGTGTTGGGTGCCAACCTTCCGGAAGCTTATGGATGCGCAGGTATGAACAATGTCTCATATGGTCTGGTCATGCAAGAGCTTGAGGCAGCTGACTCCGGGGTCAGGAGTTTTGCATCTGTACAGGGTGCGTTATGTATGTATCCGATATTTGAGTTTGGAGATGAGGAACAGCGCTGTAAATATTTACCGGAGATGGCTGCAGGAAAGCTTATAGGCTGTTTTGGTCTAACAGAGCCAAACTTTGGCTCGAACCCTGGTGGAATGTTAACGAGAGCAGAAAAAGTTACAGGTGGATGGGTGATTAATGGTGCAAAAGCTTGGATAACGAACGGGTCTATTGCTGATGTTGGGATAATATGGGCCAAAGCATCTGATGGAGACGGGGAAACTATCAAGGGTTTTCTGGTTGAAAAGGGAGTCAAAGGGTTTTCTACCAGGGAAACGAAGAATAAGCTTAGTCTTAGAGCATCAATCACTTCGGAGCTTTTCTTTGAAGATTGTTTTGTGAAGGACAAGGATCTACTTGCCGGGACAGGTGGGATTAAGAGTCCGCTTATGTGTCTGACACAGGCAAGATACGGTATTGCGTGGGGAGCGGTGGGGGCTGCGATGTCCTGCTTTGACACTGCATTGAAATATGCGAAGGAGAGAATTCAGTTTGGGAGACCCATAGGTGGGTTTCAGTTAACCCAAAGGAAGCTTGTTGAGATGATGTCAGAGATCACGCAGGCACAACTTTTGTGTCTGCGTATAGGGAGGTTGAAGGAACAGGGCAGATTGAAACCTGTGCAAGTTTCTTTCGCAAAGATGAATAATGTTGCTATGGCTCTTGAGTGTGCAAGGGTATCAAGATCAATACTTGGTGCGAATGGAATTATTGGAGATTATCCTATTATGAGGCATATGTGCAATTTAGAATCAGTCTTAACCTATGAAGGAACGCATGACATACACACCCTGATTTTAGGTGAGTACCTGACGGGCCTAAATGCATTTGAATGAGTGTAAATAGCAAGCAGGGTAGCATAAGATTCGTTATCGGACGCATCTTCCCTCAAGTTACAGATTCCAATTCTATCGGAATCTAATTCGTCATCATATCCCCTACCAATTTTTCGAGAATTATCTTTTCAAGCACAACGCTCGCTTGATTTGTCAGTGCAATAAGCTCATCGATGTTATCCATCTCATAATTCCCGGGGTAATTATCTCCATATATTATGAAGACCGTCTTACCCTGGCATACTATAGGCAGAAGGAAGATAGACAGATCTGCGCTTACCCCTCCCAGCCCAAACAATATATCAACTATCCACGGATCCTCTGGAAGTGCCCCAATATAAGGTTGACCACTCTGAATTACAGAATCGAATACAGAACCCTGCCCCAAACTCACGCTGATATTTCGAACAATTTGATCTGGATTATCCTTACCACCACTCAAATTTACCCCAAACTGGCCGACTCCATTTATCACATCCTCTCGAACCACAAATAACACTCCCCTGCTTGCCACATCACTAGCGTATCTCATAACGAGCAGGCTAACCTCAGCCTCAAATGAATGCGATCTTAACTCCATCAAAAGCGAGCACAGATTAGATATACCCTTCCCACTCTTTTTCCCTCTCCTTTCATCATCACTGCGAAGGTAAAAACTTAATTCCAATTCACTTCTCCCCACAGACTCAACATCCGACCTGTCAGTCATATCCATCCAGGAATTCAAATCCGCGTTATCAGACGCGAGTTCCTTTCTCGAACTGGTTTCATTGCGCATAGACGATTCATCGCTTTCACGCGCCACTTGGAGAAGTACCTCACCTACTTCCAACCCCTCCTCAAGCTTTATCTCTTGACTTGATGATAATAATCCAACCTGGTTTAGCTCTATCCAGAATCTCCCCTTTCCAAGCGAAATCAATGAAGCCACCACATCCTCGATATAACGGCGCGCTAGAAGCTCAAACTCCTTTTTCTTTATCACCCCGCTTTCTATCAACAGCGTTTCGAGCGACCAGAGGCCGTCATCGTGATCGCCTATTCTCTTCAACTCTCTCCATATCGCATCATCTATTCTTCGCTCCTTAACCAACCTATCAACTATCGTCTCACCTGGGACCAAAGAAGCATGCGTTATACAGCCCTGTTCAATGACAAGACGCCCCCTACACTCTCCCGCCTCAAGCAGGAGAGTACCCGTCTTCCTACTTAACGATAGTATCTGCAGGATATCGGTAAGTGCAAAGTCGCTTAGGTCTCCGCTTAGTTCCATCCTCAATCCTTGGTCGCGAGAAGGCTGTTGACCAGTTCTCTCAATCGAAGCATCGAAATCGGCTTAGACAGGTAACCATTCGCGCCCATATTCATTCCTGTCTCAATATCCTCTTCGGCCCCCTTTGTGCTTATGATTATGATCGGAATATCATTTCGATTCAGCTCCCCCCGGACTCGCCTCACAAATTCCAACCCGTCCATCCTTGGCATTCTGATATCCGTTAGAACAAGGTCATACTCCCCACACCTTACTTTCTCCAAAGCATCCAGACCATCAGTCGCCTGTGTTATATCCGACTCCTTGATCCCATCGAGCCGAGTCAGGCTCATACACAACAGTTGCCGGAATGTGGTGGAATCATCTACTACCAGAAAACTCCTGTTACGCATCTCTTCCTCCTTTACCTGACCCTCAACAGACTCATGAACCCCTCTATAGTTTTCAGCTTGCGGTCCGCCACAGCATAAAGCTTGGAGCTCATCAGCGCCGTCGCAGCATGGCCTGCGAGCAATTCCAGCAGCTTGTAATCAAGCGCGCTCAATTCACTCTTGTGAGGTAGGAGCTTATAAACAGCCGCCACCCCCACAACCCGCTCCTTTATCTTTAATGGGATGCAGGCGCACACCTCGCCACTGTCACCCGACTCCTCTGTAAAGAATGGCTGCCCACTCTGCGCTACCATTCCTTCGAGCCCCTCACCGAATGCCACCCTTCCCCGGTCAAGCCTCTGAGCAATCTCTCCCTCGTAGCCAGCCAGCACCAGCTCGTTCGTCTCATCATCAACCACATAAAGCCCGAATTCCTCCGACCCGATCATGTTTATGAGAATCTCTTTTATGCACTGAACAACCTCCGCCGGATCAAGAGTCGAATGTAACTGGTAACTTGCGACATAGAGATTTGCAAGACTCTCGTTCTGCTCCTCTACTTCAACATATCTCTGAGCAAAATCCTGATTCTCTGCCTCTATTTCTTCAAAGCGTCGCTCAAAGAACCCCAGTTTTTGCGACATCTGCACATTCTCCATCCTGAGCCGCTCAACCTCCTTCATCAAAGTCCCTGATAAATCCATCTTCTCTTTCTCAAGCTGAACGATTCGATACCGCAACCTCTCGTTTTCCAACATCAGCTCTTCAGTAAATACCCGTCCCTTCTTAAACATCTCCAGTAGCTCTTCGCTCTTGGAAAAGAGCTTCAATATCTCTTCAGGTTTCTCTGCCATCACCGCCTCCCCTCCTTCACTCCAGATCCTGTATCGTTATGTTTACTCTGACTTCCCCATACGTGGTCGCTATGGGCGCAACAAGCGTCTCAAAACACTGGTCGTAACTTACCAGGTTTGCCCCTGTGATCACGGTCGGCGGGCTCATTCTTAAACTTATCCCTTCATCATTTATATCGGAAATCGCCTTCCCTATCGCCATCGATGCCAGCTCCGCAATCGAAGATCGAACCAGAGGAGTCATACCCGGCGAAGGCTCGCCAAGCATACATCCTGCAAGCTGAACAGCAGTGAACAGGTCCATATCAAAAATCACGCGGCCCTGAGCATCACCCATCAACCCGATTATCGCCATCACCTCGCGGCCGGCTACCGGACTCGGCCTCATCGACATTGAGTTGACGTTTACAGATGGACCTACGACATGCTTGAACAGGTTCACCGTTGAATCGACAAATATCTTTACAAAGTCGAGCCTCATACCGCTCCTCATGAAAGAATTATTCCGATATCCTCAAAACTCCCTCTATAGCCTTCTTCAACTGATCCGTGGTCACCGGTTTCGGAATAAACCATTTCGCGCCGGCAGCCATCGCTTCTTCAACCTTTTCGCGATAACTCACCGAGCTGATCATTATCACACGGGCCGACGGATCCGTCTCGCATATACGCTTAACCGTCTCAACCCCCTCGATCCCCGGCATTACTATATCCATCAGCACTATGTCGGGTCTCAGCCTCTTATACTCTGAGATGGCTTCATTACCGTTCGCTGCCTCACTGGCAATAAAATTCTCGAATGAGTCCATCAATCGCTTAAGATGAAATCTTGCAAATGCCGAGTCATCGACTATTAAACAACTTAGCGGTGCCCGCCTCGCCTCCATCCCCTTAACCGATATCTGCATGACTATCCTGCCTCCATACTATTTTTTTGCCTCATCGCCGTAACCATATATCCTGGCATCTCCGATAGCGGCAGAACCGTATCGATAAACCCTCTCTCGACCGCAACACGGGGCATTCCATAAATTGCGCAGCTCTCGCGGTCCTGCGCAATGGTATGCGCTCCTTGCTTCTTCATCTCCCCGATCCCCATCGCCCCGTCGCTTCCCATCCCCGTCATTATCACGCCGAGTGCATTCTCCTTGAATTCCTCTGCTACCGAACGGAACAAAACATCTACCGAAGGCATGTGTCCGTTTACGGTAGCTCCCTGCTCGATTACTACTTCTGCCCCCTTCGGCCTCCTCCTAACCCTCATATGTGCATTCCCAGGTGCGATCAAGGCCCGTCCCGGAAATACAGCATCCCCGTCGGCCGCTTCCTTTACCTCGACCTCGCACATCTCATTCAACCACCGCGCAAGCATTGCAGTGAAACTCTCCGGCATGTGCTGCACTATCAGGATCCCAGCTCCGATATCCGACGGGATTCTCGGCAAGAGATAACGCAATGCGTGTGGCCCGCCCGAAGATGCGCCTATCGCGATGATCTTTCCAGGGTTGACGGCGACACGCCCAGCCGATCCCTTCTTACGCCCAGGGGCGACCCTCTTCGCCCCCTGCCTCATATCGATCACCCTGGCCTGCGCCGCCATCTTCACCTTCGTTATCAATTCGCCTTCCATCTCATCGATCCGAGATGCGCTCCTCGGTTTGCATATGAAGTCGACTGCCCCAATTTCAAGGGCCTTCATAGTTAATGCGGCTCCACGAGTAGTAAAGGAGCTGAGCATGACGACAGGGACCGAGTGCTTCGCCACGATATGGCTCAGCGCGCTCAGCCCGTCCATTCTCGGCATCTCTATATCCATCGTCACAACATCGGGCCTGAGCTGCTCAAGCTTGTTGAGGGCAAAATCCCCATCGATAGCAGTCCCGACCACCTCTATCGACTCATCTTTATCAAGCAACGCAGGTATGAGCTTGCGCATAACCGCCGAATCATCCACAACCAGCACCCTTATCTTTCTAGGCCCTATTTCCATATCCCCCTCTCGCTTCGACCCTTCTTCGCTCGTACTTGACCCCTTTGCGTATGATCTCTCCGGCATCCATTATCAGCGACACTCGCCCGTCGCCGAGGACAGAGGCCCCGGCCAGCGCATCATTCTGGACCCATCGCTCTTCGAGCGGCTTTATCACCAGCTCCTGCTCGCCAAGCAGTGAATCGGCTATGACTCCATACTTCCCACTGCCCGCGTTTAAAACAATGACAAAGGGTCGGTCGATATCGGGTCGAATGGCAGACCCCGCACCTCCCTTTCTTCGCTCAAATCCAAGCACAACTCCCGGCCTTATCAAAGATATGAAGCTGTCGCGAAGCCTCAGACTCTCATAATCATCGATGACAGTGATCTCGTCAGCTCTCACGCGAACGATCTCACTAACCGAAAGGAGCGGAAGGGCGAACAACTGGCCGCTCGATATGAAGAGCAACCCCCTTATGATTGCAAGAGTGAGCGGCATGCGGATCACAAAGCTTGTCCCCTCACCCTTTGAGCTTCTTATGCCGATCGTCCCTCTCATCTGCTCTATAGCTGCCCTGACAGCAGCCATTCCGACTCCTCTTCCGGAAACCCAGGTCAACTCGCGGGCCGTCGAAACTCCCTGCAAGAAGATAAGCTCCAGGGCCTGCTCTTCGACGAGGGATTCGATTTCCTTCACACTCATTACGCCCGTCTCCATGGCCTTTGCCTTCAATGCCTCCATGTCTATACCGCACCCATCATCGCTTACTTCTACAACAACCTGGTTCCCCTCGTGGTAGGCCCTCAGCTTTATCCTTCCTGCCTGCGGCTTCCCTTTCGCAACCCGCTCATCGGCCGTCTCAATACCGTGATCGACAGCGTTTCTCAGTAGATGAAGCAGCGGCTCATACATAGCATCGACGAGGGTACGGTCGAGCTCGGTCTCATCCCCCTCGGTCTCAAGCTCAACCACCTTCCCGCGCTCCGCGGCCAGCTCTCTCATCGGCCTCGCGAATCGCTTGAATACCGTTCCTATCGCCACCATCCTCATCTTCAATACACTCTTTTGCAGCTCCGATATCTGCTTGCCAAGCTGCACCCCGGCCCCGTTCAGCCGCGCAACCAGTTCGTTCTTAGGCAGTGCCTCCTCAAGCTCCGGCACGATCTCGTTTAGCAACGACCGTGCGATCACCATCTCTCCGGCGAGATTGAGAAGCGAATCTATGCGACTCGCCTCCACCCTCACATAATCCCTCCTTGCTATATTCGAAGCTGCCTGTGCCTCCTCACCTCTCTTCTCCAACCGTCCTGCCGCAAGAGCTTCAGTCTCTTCCTTATTAACCTCTATCCCCTTTCGCAACTGTCCAGAGCCGGTCTCTTGATATGAAGCGTTGAATCGATCCGCCAGGGCGGCAATCTCCTCCTGAGAAATATCGCGGATCTCATCTCCCGAGATTGCCCGCCTTATCGAGTCAAGGTTCGAAAGTATCCTGTCTACAACGTCAGCTTCGAAATCGAGCTTCCCTTCCACTACCCATCCAATGATGTCCTCTACCCTGTGCGCAATCTCTGTCACGCCCTCAAGCCCGATACAGGCCGCATCACCCTTTATCGTGTGGGCGCCTCGGCGCAGCCTGCCGAGTGTTTCTGCTTCGATCCCTCTCGACTCCAGCGCAAGCAGGTCCTCGCCCATATCATCAAGTATCTGCAATGACTGGTCTCGAAAGACCGAATAAAGCTGCTCCAGTTCTTCTCTGCTGAACTCGTCCATGCGCGCCTTATCCAAACCCCGGGCTAAGAATCCAGCCTGTATGCTATACCTTTGTTGTAATGAACCATGGTGAACCTGTTCGACAGGCCCTGGAGGCTTTCTGCATGACCTATGAAAAGATAGCCACCCGGCACCAGGCAGTTCGCAAAACGGGTTATGAGCCTTCGCTGTTCTTCCATATCGAAATAGATCATCACGTTCCGGCAGAAAATGATGTCCAGCCCCCGAAGCCCATTGTCATGCTTGAGGTTGTGATAATCGAATATCACATGCCGTCTGACCAGGTCGCCTACCTGATAGTTCCCCCCCTCTTTCTTGAAGTATTTCCGGATCATCCCCTCTTCGATCCCCTTCAGCTGGTCAGGCCTGTAAAGTCCGTTCTGGGCCCGCTCGAGCGCTGTAAACGACAGGTCCGATGCGAAGGCCCGAACGGTCCATCCCCCTGCTTCGGGCAACGCTTCCAGAATTGACATGACAGCACTGTAAGGCTCCTGACCTGTCGAGCAGCCCGCGCTCCATATCCTCACCACTCTGGAGGCTGTCCGGTCTTTTCTCATTATGATTTCAGGCAGAACCGCTGTCTTTAACAGCTCGAACTGCGGTAGATTTCTGAAGAACGAGGTCTCGCATATCATCAATATGTCGAGAAGCGCCGGCAGCTCCTTCGTCTTTTCCTCCGATTGTTTCACCAGACAGTAATACTCGTAGCCGCTTTTTATCCCCAGTTCCTCCATCCGCCTTCTCAATCTAGATTCCAAAAATGTCCGCTTATCGTTCCCGAAGTAGAATCCGCACTCTTCATAAATAAGGTCCCGAAAGAGCTTGAATTCGACATCGCTGAGCGTCTCGAATCTCTCCTGTTTCGATATGGTCTGGTAGATCAATCCTGGGTCTGCCTTGCTATTTAATGGACTCATCTCTAAACGGCCTTCAGGGTCGAAACCGCCCCCGCTTTTGCCCCCGACAAAGCATCCATTACTCTGTCAAGCTCGCAAACTATCTCCTCACTCAGGGCCTTGTTGAGATCGATCAGCGTGATGAACCTGTCTCCGAGATTTGCGACCCCGGATATGTATTCGGCGCCCGATTCCGAGATAATATCGGGAGGAGGCTCGATGTTTGCTTCCTCGAGTCTCACTACCTCGGATGCGCGGTCTACGATGAGCCCCACGAGACGGTCATCCAGGTGCGCAATGAGAATCCGGCGGTCAGCGTGAGCGCCCGCAGTTCTCGCCCGCAACCGTTTTCTCAGATCTAGCACAGGGACAAGATTACCCCTCAGATTCATTACCCCCTCAACAAAGTCTTCCGTCTCGGGAACAGGTGTAATCTCCCTCATCGTGACGACCTCTTTGGTCAGCAATATATCGATCCCGAACTCGGATTCGCCCACTCTGAACACAACAAGCTGACGCCGCATAATGGCCTCCCTGTGTCATCTTCTCGCTCGCCGCCTTCAATCCCCTTCAGTAAAGCCCAGAAAAGTTTGCGGGTTTCTCCTGTGTCCTCCCGGCGGGCCGGGCGGATCGTAAGAGAATGGATGAATAAAGTCGTCCTTCACCTTGAATTGCGATATCGCCCGGTTCAGTTGCTCCGATAGCCCGACCATTCCCTGTATGGTCTGCGCCGTCTCGTGGGCCCCGGCTGTGGTCTCGAGCGTGATGCTGGATATGGTCTGCATCGCGTCTGCAAGGTTCCTCGTCACACGCGCCTGCTCTTCTGACGCAGCCGATATCTCTTCAATCAGCTCGGATGACTGTCTGACGGCCAGTGAGATGTCCTTAAGCGCCCGGCTCGCCTGAGTTGCGACCTCGCTCCCGCCCCTCACCTCGTTCATTCCATTCTCCATGGCTCGAAGCGCCTCCGAGGTCTCTCCCTGTACCGCCTTTATCAGGTTGCCGACATCCCTCGTAGCCCGGGCCGATCGCTCGGCAAGCTTACGTATCTCCTCGGCGACTACGCTGAAACCGAGCCCTGCCTGGCCCGCGTGCGCGGCTTCAATCGCCGCATTCAGCGCGAGAAGGTTTGTCTGGGATGCTATCTCATCGATCAGATCGATGATCTCGGATATCTCGGAGCTGCGCGCTCCGAGCAGCTTCATCTTCTCGGCTGTCTGCTGGACCGCCCCGTCGATTCTTCCCATTGCCTCAGATGTATAACGGACCGACTGGTCACCATGCTCGGCAAGCTCCAGCGCGCGACGAGCCGCCTCGGCAGATGCCTCGGCATTTCTCGAGACTTGAGTCATCGAGGCTGCCATCTCTTCGACCGCGCTCGATGTGTTGGTTATCTCGTCTGCCTGGCGCTGCGATCCTGCCGCAATCTGCTCGGCTGCCGCCAGTATCTCGGTCGCGCTTGACGAGACCGAGAGCCCTATCTGCTTGACCTCAGTTAGCATCGTCGAGAAATTGTCAAGCATTCTGTTTATCGATTCGACCAGCTTGCCAAGCGTATCTTCGCCCTCGTTTCCTCGCATAGTAAGGTCGCCTTCCGATATCGAGGACATGATCGTAAGGAACTCCGAGAGATTCTTTGCAAGATTTTCCTCTGCCTGCCTTCGGGCGGTCACATCCCTAATGATCCCTCGGAAACCATCGGGATTGCCAGCACTGTCTTTCATAAGAGAGATGGAGGTCTCTACTATTCGCTTTTCCCCATCCTTACGCCTGATCTGATATGCAAAGTCTTTTGTCGGCTCCCCTGACTTGAAGACGCTGTTAAATGCGTTAAATACTTTCTTCGCCTCTTCCTGATCCAGATAATCACGATTGTTTAAACCCTTCAGATCCTCAAATGGATACCCGAGGATCCTTCCCACCGGTTCGTTGAAGAACCTGAGATTTCCCTGAAGATCGACCTCATAATAACCATCCTCTATGTTCTCAAGGATGCTCCGATACTTCTCCTCGTTCTTTCGCAGCTTCTCTTCGGCTCGCTTTCTTTCGAGGGCGCTCGCAATGTTGCGCGCCACGAAAGTCAGCACGTCCATCTCCCTGTCTCCGAACCGCACCTTCTCGCTATAGCTCTGTACGGCTATCACTCCGATAGTCCTTTCGCCGACCCTAAGCGGGACCCCAATCCAATCGACCGGCAGGGTTCCAACCACCTCTATCTCCCCGCGAGCCGTCAATCCTTTAAGCGTTTCCTTTGACGCGAGCAATGGCTCGCCGGTCCTGAGGACGTATTCTGTAAGTCCCCGCTTGAGCATTCGCGGGGCAGGAACCGGGTCTTCTTCATCTACAAAGCACGGAAAGCTTACTAACTTCGTCTCCTCATCATATAAAGCGATGAAGAAATTCCTGGCATACATCAACTCCCCGACTATCTCGTGTACTGAAGTATAAAAGGATTCCAGATCGATCTCGCGGCTCATCTCCTCGGCGATCCTGTAGAGCGCCGATTGAAGAGTCTGTCCCCATTTTCGCTCCGTGATGTCCGTGTGTATCGCAATAAACCCGTTGACCTCGCCCGATTCACTCTTTATCGAATCTGCGCGCAACAGGACCGCAAGCCTTGCCCCGTTGCGGGTGGTCATCTCCACTTCCCCCGCCCAGGACTTCCCTTTTCCGATGGCCCCTCGAACCGTTGCCAATAGGCTCTCGTCGCTGTAAAGATTCTCGGCTCCGCCCAGCTCTTCAAGCTCGGCACGGCTGTAACCGAACATCTCGCAGAACTTCTTGTTGTAATAGACTCCCGACCTTGATGAATCGACAACTATGATGGCGTCGCTGGAACTCTCCATCGCCTTGCTGATTATCATAAGCGATTGCTTCTGCTCGGCCTCGTGCTGGACAGTCTGGCATAACCGGTCCATCATCTTGTTGAATCCTGTGGCAACCTTCTCCAGCTCATCTTCTGTAAACACGAGCGCTCGCGCTTCCAGGTCTCCCTCCTTTACCTTCTCCGTAACAGCGGCGAGCGACTCTATCTCGCGTGACACCCCTCTTGCGAGAAACATTGCCGCACCCCCAAAGACTATCAACGAAATCAACCCTGCAGCCCCTATCGACCTCAGCAATTGATAGGCAGGAGCAAAGACCTCGTCCTTACTGTTGTCGACGACAAATACCCACCCTGGCCCTCTGTATTTCGCGCTTGCAGTCGCCACTCCTCCAGATTTTTCAAAGGCCGCGACCCTCTGCTCGAGGCTCTTGTTCGTAGGGTTTAGTCCTTCATAATAGAGAACTCCCCCTTCCTGTCTTGAAGCAATATCCTTTATTCCTGACCTGACGATTGAAGCAGGGCTCACTCCAAGCTTCTCTAGCGCTTCTCCCAGCTCGAGGTTGCGGACCTGCTCGTCGGGGTGCAAAACAACTCTCCCGCCAGACGATACGGCAAAGCCATACCCGGATCCGTACTGTTTAAGGCTGGCCACATAGTCCTGTGCGTCCTGGAGATTGTATTTGACCTTGAGAACGCCATTCCATCCTCCTCTTCGAGATGGAATGGCGATGCACAACTCCATGCTGAATGAGCCGGTGGGCTTATCGAACGCGACATCTTCCACATAGATACCGTGCCGCATGGTCTCTTGCCACCACCGTTCATCACTCTGCACGAAATCTTCTGTGGGCGTCGTCATCGCAACGTTCAACCCGTATCGGTCCGTGAAGAACATGCGGTCGAAGACGCCTCGCGCCCTCCTCTTCTCCTGTAAGAGATTGTTAGCTGCCTCATCCTTCTGTAAGACCTTGCTTGCCCCGTACCTGCTCTCCAGCGCCGCTATCTGCGAAGCATCAGGAACACTTCTCACGCCCACTCGCTCAGCATCTGTCGCAGCCTTCTCGGCTGCATCGACGATCAAATCATCGCCGGCAATCGATTCCGCAAATTGGATGTTTTTGTGTATGATGAGGTCCAGTGTCTCCGCAGCTGACCTCGCGGACCTTCGAAGCTGTTCGCCTGATTCGATCGCGCGAGTGAAATTCATGTAGGCTGCCGTTCCCACGACAATGATGCAAAGCAGTGTTACGGCCATAACACACGCAAAGAGCTTGGTGCTAAGCCTCCTGAGCCCTAATCGGCTTAATAGCGATAACAGATTGTGGCCTGGCCGGTCGATCTTGCCAGGTACTTCATTACTGATTTTCTTGCTGGGCTTAATCATGTTCATCGGTTCAGGATAGGTTTTGACGGGATATAAAGATCTGGTGCCTAGCTCTGTATCCGTCATGTATGCTGAGCGTTCCCGTATCCACTCAACCCAATCAAGCCAGGTTATAAGTCGCAGATATGCGCAAAGGGATCACTCAGACCACTAGGGGCAGATGGGGCGAGGGAGCCCGAACTGAGCAAACGGCAGATTGCCCCTATTATCGCTTATGCATGGTGGGAGTCAATACTATTCTATGAACTATTTGGTCGATTAAGCGACGGCAGTCTTACTCTGCTCGGCGCCACAAACGCATTCAATCTC
>DASTET010000051.1:0-4932 GCA_035709445.1 Blastocatellia bacterium
CTCCTCTGAAATCTCCGGTCGAGAATCGGTATTAAATGTGGTCTCGTCCATGCTTTCCTGCCGGGCTTGATCAAAAGTGTTCTCAGAGAAGAATTCAGATACATGCTCGAACGGCTCGGTCTCGCCAGCTTCGGACGGAACAACAGATTCTGTGGCGTCACTCATCTGGCCCGCCATATTATCCTGCTCATCGCTCTTAGCAGCGGTGTCGCTACCTTCATCAACCACGCGCTGGAACCCGGTCCCTTCTCCAAACCGGGATCGAAAACTGCCGACGCGCCACTCAGGCTCAGGCTCAGCCGGAACGAACCCTGTCCGGTATTCAGCATTGTGGACCTGCTCGATTATCTTCTCCTGTACTATGGCGTCCTTCAAAAGCTCGCCCGCATCCTGGGCAACATCCTCATCCGTGATGCGCTCAAATGACGGACCAGCGGCCTCTTCGATTCGCGCGCGTTCCGCCTCGGATTCGGCTTCTGTAGCCTGTTTGCGGGAGCCGCGTCTCGATGTGGTCCTTGAGGTTTTCCGCTTGCCCGTTTCTGCCGCTTCCGCTTTAGTCTTCTTTTTCTCGCCTCGACCCGTCTTTGTCGTCTCAGCGGGCTCGGCCTTCTTTCGCGAGCGGCCCCGTTTAGCCTTTCGTCCCGTTGCGGTCGAGACCTCCTCCTCAGACGGTGAAGGCCCAGCCGAAACCTCCTCTGCTCCGACGGCGCTCTCTTCTTCAACCGCCGATGCAGTATCGGCTTCCAGAGGCTCATCGAGCACGCGCTCGGCGGTCCATATCTCGGCCTGTGGAATCTCGGCTTCGACGGCCGCTTCGGTCTCTTCGCCGAGCTCTTCTTCAGGAGGCGGCGGCGGGATAAGGCTCTCATCGGCGATCTCGGCCAGTTGCTCGACCACATCCTCGATCGGCACGGGGCGCTCACCGGTCTCTTCTTCCTTGTAAGGCTCACTCAGAGACTGGACCGAAGCGGCCTCCGGTTGCGGTCGTTCATGGCGACGCGACCTCTCGGTTGCGCGTTGAGGCGCCTGGGCTGCGCGGGAGGATTCGGGCGTTTCTTTGAAATCGATCTCTTCTTCTTCTTCCATAAACTCCGTGAAGTCTGAGACATAAAGGAACGCATCCCGCTCAAGCCCGATGTCTACGAAGGCCGACTGCATACCGGGCAGCACTTTCATCACACGCCCCTTGTATAGATTACCGACGACGCCCTGATTCTCGTCACGCCTCTCGACATAGAACTCCGTGACAACCCCATCCTCAATGATGGCTACCTTTTTCTCATGCACATTCGCGCTTACAATCAATTCCTTTGTCATGCAATCTCCTAGTCCGGTTCGCGCTTTCCAGGTGGGCAAAAAGGCAGGCTCGTATGACTGCGAACATCCGGCGCAATAATGACCGCCGGGAAATTCTCTTTACGCGCGCATCAGAGCGGAATGCTTGCCTCTCATATAGGAGGCGATCAAAATGCCTTGCGAGACGATCTGCGGAAGGCAGGTCTCTCGCCACATTATCAAAACTCTTCAGACCCGCTCGACAATGCTGTTCCTGACCGGTCAACTATGACAGATAAGAATAGCAATCTGTTCCAAGTTGAGGCGCAGGACAAACCTACCCGTTTAAGCGAGAGCGCGAGCCAACAAGTATTTCCGGCTCTCTTTTAATACCAATCAGCCAGGGGCAAATCAGAGTACCAGGGCGATATCTATCGCCTCGCTCTCCTGCCAGAAGCTGAACCCATACAACTCTCAATCACCGGCCATCGAACTGGCGGCGAGACTGGTTCTCCCGCCCGCTCTGTCCGCGCCTTCTCTTTGGCCGCGCGATGAAGCGTCGTCTCCTTCTTCTGCTCTGTACAACCGCAGACGACGCACCCGCGAGCTGAGCGAAAGCATCTCGTCTCCATCAAGGCCGTACATCGCCGCTACTACTTCAATGGGCTTAACGCCCCCATTAGGCGATATCTCAGTCACGATCCGCAAACTCAGGCGATCATCACTCAGCCTGAGACCCAGCGTGTAACGCCGGACATCGATCTTTTGCCGTTTGTCTTTGCGAACCCGGTCTATCACCCACGACTCGCGGGCCATGAACTCATCCGCGAGCTTCGCCGTAGCCTCTGCCTCGTCAAGGCCGTCGAGGTCCGCGCGCTCCAGGTTAAGCCTTGAGACCGCCGCCCTGATCTCAGGCATATCGAGATCGAGGCTGTACTCGGCTCGGTTGAGATACTTTATAAGCGAGGGCGCACCAGCGGGCAAAAGCTCTATAGAAACGAACCGCAGCCCTTCCGGCATGACGCCGTTTATCCTTTCGAGGACCTCATCTTCGACAAGCAGGTCGGGCGTGTCGAAGTCTATCATCTCGCGCTCGCCGACCGTCCCCACTCCGAGCGCAGGCCCATACTTAATGAGCGGCATGGGATGAAACCCCTGGCTGTATCCGAGCACAACCTGTGCCCGCCGGAATGCGCGGGGCAACTGGCGGGTCAGGTCGAGATGCGAAAGATACTTTACTCTTTCGCCCTTCTCAAACACCGCGCGGTAGCGGTTCAGGTGAGGCTGCCCGTCTTGCGGCTTCTTTTCCGCCCTTTCAATCGAGCCGGTAATCTGAACCAGCGGCTGATCTACAGGTTGATTCTTTATGGCCTCCATCCGCTCCTCGTACGTTCGGACCTCTTTATGGAGCGCGACCGCATGATCGAGGTGCTTGCGAGAAAGCTCAAGGTCGCACTCCATCCCGCATGCATAACATAGCAGCGGTTGCGAGGCCACACGCTCGAACTCTTCGTGCGAGGGGGCTATGGCGGTAGGCCGCCCGTCGATCACCTTGACCGGCAGCTCGCAGGGCGGCGATATCTTCGCCTTAATCCCCTTGATATACTCGCGGGCATTGAACTCCCGCTTTACAAGCGTGTCTATGTGGTCCCAGGGGAGCTGGACGAGCGGCGCGCCCGGCTTATCGAACTCTTTGACGGGAAACTCCTTCAGGTAAGGCTCGATATCTACGCCTTCGAGCCTGAACGCCTCCATCCATTTGTCGAAATCGAAATGGTCGGTCCACCCGTCGAAGCGGCACCCCATACGCCACGCCCGCTCGATGACTTTACAGAGACTCCGGTCGCCGCGCGAGATGATGCCTTCGAGCAATGAAGTCTCAGCGTGGTGTACTTTCACATCTAAGCGGTAGCGGCGGCCCAGGTCCTTGAGCATGCGCTGTTTTCGCTTGATCGATTCGACATCTTCCTGGCGGCACCATTGAAACGGGGTGTGAGGCTTGGGGACGAAGTAGGACGCCGAGCATGTTACCTTGACCGACTTCTTGAATCTCTTCTGTCCGAGCTCCCGCACCTTTCGACCGAGCTCGGCGATCCCCTGCACGTCTTCATCGGTCTCGGTCGGCAGCCCTATCATGAAATACATCTTCATCGCCGACCAGCCTTCCGAAAAAGCCACCGAGCAGGAGTTCATCACGTCCTCTTCGGTGATGTTCTTGTTTATCACATCGCGCATACGCTGCGTGCCGGCCTCGGGCGCGATGGTAAATCCGGTCTTTCTCACCCGCGCTATCTCGCGCGCCAGGGCTTCCGATACCCCGGAAGCGCGGAGCGAAGAGACTGAAAAGCTGACCTTGCGCCTCTCAAGCTCCTGCCCAAGCATCTTGACCAGAGGCTCAAGGCAGGTGTAATCGGCGGTCGAAAGCGATGTGAGGCTTGTCTCGTCGTACCCGCCTCTTTCGATCCCGTCGATTATCGTATCGACGATCTTCTTAGGGTCTCGCTCGCGGACAGGGCGGTAGATCGTCCCCGCCTGGCAGAAACGGCACCCGTCGACGCAGCCGCGCGCTATCTCTATCGCAACGCGGTCGTGCACGGCCTCGATCGAAGGGACGGGCGAATCGGATGGGAACGGATACTTATCTATGTCGTCCAGGACGCGGCGGCGAATCGGCCACGGGAGCGTCGTATCCTCGGGAACATCGACTACCAGAAGTCCGTGATGCGGGCTCACCTTTGTCGGGTAGAGCGACGGCACATACATTCCTTCAATGCGGGCGATCTGTTTTAGCACCTCCTCGCGCGAAAGGCCGGAACCTCTGAGCTCGATGTAGCGGGCGACAAGGTCGGGGAAAGCCTCCTCGCCGTCGCCTATCACGAAGACATCGATGAAATCGGCTATCGGCTCCGAGGAATAGACCGTCGGCCCGCCCGCTATCACGAGAGGGTCTGCGAGAGTGCGCTCGACAGTGCGGAGCGGGATGCCTCCCAGGTCGAGCATCGTCAGGACGTTCGTATAGGTAAGCTCATACTGGAGCGAGAAACCGACCACGTCGAACTCGGATAGCGGGGTGTAGGTTTCGAGCGAAAGCAGCGGCAACCCGCGCTCGCGGAGTTTCGCTTCCATATCCGGCCACGGCGCATAGACGCGCTCCGCCGACCAGCCCTGGCGTTTATTGAGCAGGCTGTAGAGTATCTTGAGCCCGAGGTGGCTCATACCGATCTCGTAGGTGTCCGGGAAGCATAAGGCGATCCGCGTGCTGGCCTCTTCGAGCGATTTGCGTATAGCGTTCCACTCTCCGCCGACATAGCGGGCGGGCTTCTCCACTTTCGGAAGGATATCGTCTAATGCCGCTTTAAACCTGGTGAAATTGTCCATTTCAGTGCGATAACTTTTAGTCCGGCGGTCGCGCAATAGCCTCTAATTGACAAACCTTCTCATACGGACGCTCAGGGCGAGTCCTACGCCGGCGAATACCGACATTACGGCGGTCCCGCCCGAACTCAGAAGCGGGAGGGGTATCCCCATAATGGGCATTATGCCGACAACCATGCTCAGGTTGGTTGCTATATGAAAGGTGACCAGCGCGACAAACGACATGATCATCAACGCCCCTGCCCGATCACGCGCGCCCTTTGCGATAGATATGAGCCTCCA
>DASTET010000052.1:0-2192 GCA_035709445.1 Blastocatellia bacterium
TCGACCAGCCGGAAATCTTCAGGTTTGGGCTCACCGTGAGGGCGAGCAGCGAGGATAATCTGTTGGTTCTTAGCGAGATACCTCATCGCTTCGCCCGACGTTTAGCTGTTTCGATCTTAGCATTCTCATGGGCCAAGCACAGCACCCGCGCTCTCGTTGCTTTCATTGCCCCGTATCCGTCATATACTTAAAATACTCAAGCGAGGATGATGCGGCGGTCCATAGCAGCTTACAAAGTCGTCTCAACAAAACGCCTCTGGACAGATATTCACCACACAAGCGCAGTCCAATTCTCGGAGTATCTCAGATGAAAACCGTGTTGATTACTGGCGTGAGAGGTAAGACTGGACGCCAAGTAGCTTCCGCATTGCTTCGCCGTAACGGAGTTGCCGTGCGGGGTGCAGGGCGAAGTGTCACCGCTATAGATCATCCTGGTATCACACCGATTCAATTCGATTGGGCAGATGCCAGCGGCTGGCCAGCAGCATTGGAAGGAGTTGAGGCTATCTATATGGTCAAACCCAAAACGGCCAATCCAGCCGAAACTGTGACCACATTCTTAAAATCGGCAGGCAGCAGCCTGGAAAGCGTGGTGCTCCTGTCGGAAATCGACGCCGGCAATCGGGATGAGACCGCGACCGAACGGAAGGTCGAGCGAGTTATTGAAGACTTTCCCTTTGCCTGGACCATCCTACGCCCGAACTGGTTTATGCAGAATTTCACAGAGCCTTCCTTCTATCTCGAGACCATCCGCGACACCGGCGAACTGAAGGTACCCACCGGCAGTCAACCCACTAGTTTCGTAGACACCCGCGATATTGCCGATGTGGCAGCTATCGCACTTCTGGAATCCGGGCATGCGGGGCAGGCTTATACCCTGACTGGGCCACAGGCTTTGACCCTAGCAGAGGTCACGGAATCAATCGGGCAAGCCGCAGGCCACCAAGTGCGCTATGTCGACCCCCCGCTCGATGAGTATCTCCAAATGCTTTCTGCCAAAGGCACGCCCAAGACTACTTTGGATTATTACCGGAGAATCTATACCTGCATCCGTGAAGGTCGAACCTCAATCGTCTCGCCTGACGTTCAGAAGGTGACTGGACATCCACCACGCACTTTCTCGGCATTTGTCACAGAGAACAAAGACGTCTGGCATCAAACAAGCTGATGTCCGCGACAGCTGCAACGTTAGTTATGAGAAGGGCACCCGCAGTTTGCCTATAAAGCGCTGGAGCTTCCTGCCGCTCGGGGCCGCACCCGGCTGGGGAAACGCCATCTAGCAAAGTACCGTCAGCAGCAAGTTTCATAACATCCGGTGCTTTTCGACGAGCAGTCGGCGCCCGCCCTTTGTATTTTCCCTCGCGTTTCGCTGCCGCAATCCCATCTCGCTGTCGTTCGAGCATTATTTCTCTCTCGAATGCCGCTATGGAGCCGAGCAGATTGATCATCAGCTTACCAGAGCACGGTTTGGTGGTGACAAAATTGGCCAACGGTGATCTCAGGTGGTCCGTGAACGTGATGATAGATGGCCATCGCATACACCGCGTAATCGGTCTAGAAAGCGACGGTGTAACGCGGCTGCAGGCCAGCGGTCATGAGAGTCTGCAGATGATTTCACCAAAACTTCACCAAGCCCGGTACATGCCGGTACTGACCGTATCGCAAAAGCTCCCAACTAGCTGAATTTATTGGTGCCCCTGGAGGGACTCGAACCCCCACGCCCTTGCGGGCAACAGATTTTGAGTCTGCCGCGTCTACCATTCCGCCACAGAGGCCTTGAAAAGTGGCCGGATCATAGGGCCTGCGCCCTTCGCGTCAACTGCAATTGGCGGCGATTTCTGTCTACACTGCGCCATGATCCGCATCACGCCTGCGATAGCGATCGATGAGAGCGAGCTGACCGAAAGCTTCGTGAGGGCCTCAGGGCCGGGCGGGCAAAACGTCAACAAGCTGGCGACGGCCGTTGAGCTGCGCTTCGACGCGGCCCGGTCGCCTGCGCTCGACGTCGGCACGCTGGGCCGCCTGAAAGTTCTCGCCGGCCGCCGCATGAGCGAAGACGGCATGCTCATCATCAAGTCGCAGAACTTTCGCACTCAGGAGCGAAACCGAGCCGCAGCGCTCTCGCGCCTCGTCGACCTCATCCGCCGCGCCGCGATTGCGCCGAAACCGCGCCATCCCACAAAGCCGACCCT
>DASTET010000053.1:0-3557 GCA_035709445.1 Blastocatellia bacterium
AGCAAGAGCTCGTTTGAGCTTCTTTTCGGTCTTGCACCCGTGGGCATCTATGAGCGCGATCTTGCCTTGAAAGCCTGCGGGATAATGCTTCGGCTTGCACCCCTTTCCGACATAGACCACCTCGCCGCTTATGCTGGCTTCACACGCGCGCTTCGTGAAGGGGACCTCGCCGGCGGCGATCTGCCGGGCAACCGTGGCAGGCTCGGTTATTTCGACGCTCGCCCCGGCGGTCGAGAAGTCTTCGTCGGCTACGAGCAACAGGTCGCGTCCGGGCAAGGGCCACACGGAATGGGCGTTGCCTTCTTCGCCCCCGGAGTAGAGCGTCTGGCCGAGATAGCGGGGGCTTTCAGGATCGGAGATGTCCAGCATTATGACGCCATGGTCCCAGTAGGAGAGGTAAGCGATCGTGCCCTCCTGGTTCGCCCATGCGCTGTGGCAGAACGACGACGAGCCCCGGCCCGTGGGCTGCGAGCCGAGCCTTGCAATCGCCCCCCATTCGGCGATCTGACGCGGGTTGCGAGGGTCCGTAGCTTCGACGATTCGAAAGTCTCCCCCCGCGCCGCTCCTCTCCGAAGAGGGGACGGCCAGCAGCGCAAACACGCGGTCATCGCGCTGGAACATATACAGCTCGTGGACGCCTCGCGTGCGATTGCCGGTGCTGAACGAGCCGAGCCTCACCGGGTTGCGCGGGTCCGTCACGTCCCAGAACTGTACCTGGTTGGCCCCGCTGTTTTCGCACTGCTGTAGCCCGACCGCGAGCAGATCGCCTCGGAAGAATTCCGTGTCGGCCCGGATCACTATTACGTCTTCGTAGGAATCCGTGGAAGATGTCTTGAGCGTGCTTGCGAGCTGCGGGCTCGCCGGGTCCGATATGTCGAACACCTTGACCCCGTCGCCGCACGAGTATGTGCCAAGATAAGCGAACTGGCCGCGCGCCCAGATGTCTCCGAACTGCACGCCCTGTATGCGGGCCTGGCCCACCATCTCAAGGCCGCGACTGTTCGGGTCGTGCGCGGGCGATAACTGCACCCCGGCCGACATGCCCGGCGCAACAAGCGCCAGCACGACGAGAAGAAGTCTGGCGAGTCTGGCGCGTCCTGTTGTACGCGAATTGGTCGGATTGACAACGGGCATTGAGAAAGGTTCTTTCATGATCTTCATACCTCCGGACTCGCCAGACCCGCCAGACTCGCCAGACGCGCTAGACTCTCAGAGCTAGACTGTAAAGAATTGCGGGGCCTGGCGAGGCAGCTCGCGCGTGAGCAGCTCTTCGACCTCGGTCCTCGAAGTGAGCTTCATGGCTTCGCTCATAAGCTGGCGCACGCGGGCATGATGGACTGCCCTGATGGCCGTCTTTACGAGCGGGATAGAAGCGGGCACGAGGCTGAGCGTCCTTATTCCCAGCCCTACGAGCGCAACTGCCTGAACCGGGTCGGCGGCCATCTCGCCGCATATCTCCAGTGGGACGCCCGCAGTCTCGGCGACCCGAACGAGGTGCGCCACCGTCCGCAGTATGGCCGGGTGCAGCGGTTGATAAAGATGCGCGACGTTCTCGTTCGTGCGGTCGACGGCGAGCATATACTGTATGAGATCGTTTGTGCCCACGCTCAGGAAGTCGGCCTCGCGCGCAAGGACGTCGGCCATCATCGCGGCGGCGGGGACTTCGATCATCACCCCTACGGGGAGCCGCGCGTTATGCTCGATGCGGGCCTCGGCCATCTCGCTCTTGACTTCATCTATTATTCGCCGGGCCTCGCGAAGCTCGTTTATCGTGCTGATGAGCGGCAGCACGATGCGCAGGTTGCCCCCGGTATTCGCGCGCAGGATGGCGCGGAGCTGTGTGCGGAATATATGGTCGACCTTGAGCGAGAGCCGTATGGCGCGTAGCCCGAGCGCGGGGTTCTGCTCCTGCTCGAACCCTTCGAGCGTCAGCTTGTCGCCACCGAGGTCGAAGACGCGAATGCTGGCCCCGGCGGCCCCGGCGGCGTCGGCAAGCCTGCGATAGACGCGATACTGCTCGTCTTCGCTCGGAAGATCGGGCAGCCTGTTCAAGAACATGAACTCCGAGCGGTAGAGCCCTATGCCTTCGGCCCCGAACAGCGAGAGCGATTCTATCTCTGTAGGCAGCTCCACATTGGCCCGCATCGTCACCCTCACGCCGTCCAGCGTCTCTGCGACGACCGGGGCCTGGGCCGCGCGGTCGGCAAGGCTGCGGGCTTCGCGCTCGCGCTTCTCTTTATAGACGCGCAGGACCGCGCGGGTCGGGCGCAGTATGACCTCGCCCGCCGATCCGTCGACGATGCAATCGTTGCCGGTCCTTGCGCGGCGGGTCACTTCGTGAAGCCCCACGACGGCGGGTATGCCGATGGCGCGGGCGATGATGGCCGCGTGCGAAGTCATCCCCCCGGCGTCGGTCGCAAACCCGAGCACCCGTTTGAAGTCAAGCTCGGCGACCGTCGAGGGCCAGATGTCTTCCGTCACTATGACGACGTCCCTGTCGAGCTTCGTCACATCGAATTTAGTGTGGCCCGAAAGCACCGTGAGAAGCCTCGTTGCGACATCTTCGATGTCGGACGCGCGCTCGCGCAGGTAAGGGTCGTTGACCTGCTTGTATGCGCTTATCAACCTGTCGGTGACGGCTCGCACTGCCCATTCTGCGTTGATGCGCCGGGCGCGCAGTTCGTGCTCGATCTCGCCCATCAGCCGCTCGTCTTCGAGCATCAGCGTGTGCGCGTCGAGTATGTAAGCGTGCTCGCGGCCAAGCTCGCGGGCGAGCCGCGCTTTGATTTCTCCAAGCTGCGCGCGGGCCTCCTCGACCGCTTCGCGCAGCCGCCTGACTTCGGTTCGGACCTTTCCGGGCGATACGACTATGTAATAAAACTGATGCCGCCCGCGCTCATCGAGCCTGAGCACCTGACCTATGGCGACGCCGGGAGAGGCGGCAAGACCGCGCATCCTTAAGTCGCGAGAACGGGTCATGCTAGAAGAGCCCATCAGAAAACTCCTCTCCAAACTTCTGCTCTACCAGTTCTACGAGCGAGCCTATGGCCCGCTCTTCATCAGCGCCCTCGGCTCTTATGATTATAGCGGTGCCGCGTGAAGCGGCCAGCAGCAAAACGCTCAGAATAGACTTGCCGTCGGCCAGCTGACCCGTATCCTCGCGCTCAAGCGAGACGCTGCTTGTAAACTGCGCGGCCCGCCGCACCAGCCGCGCCGCCGCCCTCGCGTGCAGCCCCAGCCGGTTCGATATGATTACTCTTCGCTCCAACATAACTGAACGACAGGATTAAAAGACCATTGTCTTATTCAGCTCAAAGTTCGCGGGTCGGCGGCGTCGCGCAGCCCGTCGCCCAGAAAGTTCCATGCCATAACGGCGATGAAGATGAAAAAGCCCGGCGTGAGCACCCAGGGAAAATCGGTGAGGTAGCGATTGTTCTGCGCCATGGTCAGCATATTCCCCCAGCTCGCTTCGGGCTCCTGTATCCCCGCGCCTAGAAACGAGAGCGCCACCTCGCCCAGAATGTAAAACGGCACTGAAAGCGTCGCGGTCACTATCA
>DASTET010000054.1:0-3022 GCA_035709445.1 Blastocatellia bacterium
TCGTCATCCATCATGGCGACATGGGCCGCAGGCCCGCCGAAGGCTATCGTGCCGAGCTTGAGAAATAAAAATGCCAGCTCTCCGAGCGAGCCACGCCTGTGCGGGTCAGCAGGTCTCTTCTCGGCCTTCGCGTCTTCAGTCTCTGGCATGCAGATTTGTCCGGGTTGCGCTCTACAATTACCATACCTGAGATCGAAGACGTCAAGAGAAAGAGAGGAGCAGCTATAACCGCAGAGGACGCCGCAGGATCGCAGAGGAAGAATATAGCTCTGCGCCCTCTGTGGTTTATACTCCCTGTCTCGACCAGGATATTAATGGCTTCAGAAACCTTCGCCCTTAGACGGCCGTCTTGCGGTGCGCTATCATTCGGAGCAATCCGTTTATCGCGAGATGTATCAGCAGGTAGACTACAAGCGCAACTATGTAAGAGAGCCTTAGCTGAAACTGACCTGCCGAAGGTTCAGAGACAAGGCCGCGAAACGGCGCGACAAGCGGGGACGCGAGCATATCGACGAAGTTTTTGAAAGCATTCGAGTCGCGCGCACCGATAAGCTCAAGAAATATTTCGAGACCGAGAATGCCATAAATCAAATAGAAGATGTAATCGATCACCTGTGAGACGCGCGCAACTCCCCGCGCGCGATCTATCTCGGATTCGGTCTCGACTACTTCCCTGGTCGCCTTCTCCTTAAAGCGGCCGGCGAGTTCGTCCGCCTCGTGTCGGTCCATCGCATCTACCCTTTCGGCACGGCTCACAACCTCGCGGTGTACTTCTCCTCGAACCGCGTCCTTCATCGCTTCGTGGTTGGCCACGCGACGCGCTTCATCGACTGCAAGTTTCTCATCTTCCATCATGTGTTTTCTCCCTTTGCTCGGTTTTGCTCTGCCCTCTGTTAAAGCTGTATTACGGTTACCAGTAGCGGCGGGTGATGAGGCTCAGCAGGGCGACAAAAAGCGCGGCCCCGATGATAGACCAGATGATTGGAAAGCCCCCGAAAACGAAGAGCTCCGGAAGCCCAAGCGCCCGCGCTACATAACCGCCCAGAAGCGCGCCTATGAAACCAAGCGCGATTGAGACCAGACAGCCGCCCCGGCTGTACCCGGCGATGGCCTGCCCTATCGCTCCGCATATGCCCGCTACCAGCAGCAGTATCAGAAATGACCAGAGGTCCATTATTCGATCTCCTTCCCCGCTCCATTCTGCAAAGCTGATGCCAGCAGGCTGCCTCAAGAGGATGTCAGCCTTTTCAGCTATTTACGCGAATTATGTACGGCCTCGCTGCAACATTTCTGTCCCGGCCTTGAACCTTTTTAATACATCCGCCGGATGTCGAGATTTTCTGCTTCAAGTTTTTGTCAAGAGGCAGCCCCCGACATTCAAGAATAAATCAACCGTGGTTAAGTATGCTGAGCCTGCAAGATCGAAGTCTTACTGAAGGGGCATAACCGATGGCGGCCTGTATCTATCGATCCCGCATAAAAGAGACGGCATTGCTGCTGCTGTTCGCGGCAGTCCTCGCAGCAGGTTACCTGTTGATCGATCAGGAGAAGAAGTCTCTGCCTGCCAGCGTCAGCGCATCAGAAGCGCCCGATATAGTAGCGACCGTTCAAGGAAGAGAGATTTCAGCCCGAATCTACCGGATGTATCTCAAGAACGGGATCGAGGCGTTCGGGCTTGACGATCAGACCGAGCAAGGGCGCAGCCGTATCGATCTGCTCAAACAGGGAATCATCGAAGACCTCATCGACCGTGCGGTAATAGAAGAAGAGGCCCGAAGATCGGGGATACAGGTCTTAGAAAGCGAGCTTGCCGAAGCCTGCAACCTGAAAGTCTCTCAGATGGGAGGAAGTGAGCTTTACCGCTCTTATCTCGCCGCGCACAGCCTGAGCGATGATGATTTTCGATCAATCGTCCTGCAAGAGTTGTACGCGAAAAAACTGGAACAGGAGATTACCAGAGGGCTCGATGTAAGCGAGGACGAGATACGCAGCTTCTATGAGGCAGAGAAATTCAACCCCGAATATGCGGCTATATTCAAAGCGCCCGAGATGGTGCAGGCTTCTCACATACTCATAGCCTCGCGCCGCTCGATGATCGCTTCAGAGATCAGATCGCGGCGAAACGCAGCCCCGAATGAGATCGACTCTCTTGTCTCGGAAGAGGTCGAGAGGAGGCGGCAGCGAGCCCTCGCAATCCTGGGCCGCGCAAGAAAGGGGGCGGATTTTTTCCGGCTCGCGCGAGAGCACTCTGATGATCCCGCTACGAGAGAGCGTGGAGGCGATCTCGGCCTTTTCACACGCGACGCTCATACGAAGCCTTTCGATGATGCGGCCTTCGCCCTCAGGCCGGGCCAGATTAGCGACATCATCGAGACAGAATATGGTTTTCACATTATCAAAGTGGCGCGGCGCGAGGCAGAGCGAACCAGGTCTCTGGACGAAACTGCCGGCGCTATCAAGGAGCGCCTGCTCGCAACCAGGAGCGGCTCAACACTGCGAAGATGGATTGAAGAACGCCGCCGGAGCTCAGAGATACGGATCGAAGATTTCTATAACGTGGGCGGGCTATAAATCACTGCTACAACCCATCAATTCATATGGAGGACCGATTCAAAATGTACCGCAACTTAAAATTTCAAGTATTGATCCTGACCCTGGCCCTTCTCTTCGGGGCCGGGCAATCAAGGGCGGCGACGCTTTCGCCTTCCCTACAGCAAACCCTCTCTTCCCTCTCCGACAGCGCATCGGTCGGAGTGGTCATCGTCTCTTTCAATACGACAACGGGGTTGAGCAATTCGCACCTCGACCTGTTACGCAGCGTGGGGATTCATCAGGGGCTTACGATGACGAATCTCGGCATGGTCGCAATGCCTGCGACAGCAGCCCAGGTGCGCGCGCTCGCTTCAAACAGCGCGGTCAGGTCTATATGGACTAACGACAGGCTGCGATATTTCATGAGCGAGGCCCGCATGCTCACGGGAGTCGATCGTCTTCGGTCCGAAAGCGGATTTACGGCTGCCAA
>DASTET010000055.1:0-4000 GCA_035709445.1 Blastocatellia bacterium
CGCTGATGGAGCAATGAGGATGAAAGCGGGCGCGCTCGTCGCGGAGTTCAAAAAGGAGGGTAAACTGCATGATCTGCTGCTGCAGTATACGCACGGGCTGTTCATCCAGGTAGCCCGAACGGCCGTTTGCAATCGCGTTCACCCGATACACGAGCGATTCTGTCGGTGGCTGCTGATGATTCGGGACCGCATGCAGACGAATGACTTGAGTCTCACCCACGAGTTCCTTGCCAGCATGTTGGGGGCCCGCAGGTCTGATGTGACCATCGCCGCCGGTGTTTTGCAGAGGGCCAATCTGATTCGCTATAGCCAGGGCCGCCTCACTATTCTCAATCCACGAGGCTTAGAAGCATCAGCCTGTGAGTGCTACCGGATCGGCAAGCATGAAATTAATAAGGTTGGTCTCGGCCCCTAGCCATAAGCTCTATGTTGGATAACAAACATATGCTATACTGGGCTCGCTGATATTTTGCATCCATAGCTTCCGACACCGAGGAGCTTGAATTCCGGACTCACCATGTGACGCTGGTTGCCTTAAATTAGGAGACAATTGGCCGGATTCCCGAAAATACTGGTCGTTGACGACAGCGTTGACCTGCGTAATTTGCCGGCCTCCGTGCCCGGGGCGGGCGGATTCCGAACCGTTATATCTGAGGTTGGGTTGCCGGGCCTGAAAATAGCTGGGGCAGACCTTCCCGGCCTGGTCATCGCTGATGTCGGGCAGCACAATCAACTCCCGCTTTGCAAGAACTTAATTCTCACGCGAGCTCGCGCAGCAGATACGCAGGGGACAAACTATGAGAATACTCTTGTTCAATCCTGACAACGGAGTAACACGCAATTTCATGCCACATCTCTGGATGTTTCTGCTCAAGGCGATTACTCCGCCTGAGCACGAAGTCTTTTTGATTGACGGCAACGCCCAGCCTATGGACGAGGCCTCTATTGCCAACTTCGTCCGCAAAAAAGGCATAGGGCTCGTAGGCATCGGCGCCATGACGAGGATGGTAGCAAAGGCTTACCGCATGGCCGACGCCATTCGCGCGACAGGCGTGCCCGTCGTCATGGGCGGGCCTCACGTTACGGAAGAGCCCGACGAAGCTCTCGGTCGTAACGGCGGCCCGCGTCACGCCGACTCGGTCGCCCTGGGTGAGGCCGATGAGACCTGGCCGAAGATTGTCGAGGATGCTTTGCAAGGCAGGCTTAAAGAGATTTACGCGCCAGTTGACGAGACGGGACGTGAGCGCAAGCCGAGCCTTCAGCCCTATCCGTCCATACCCTGGGACTCTATAGACCTGAGCCAGTTCAACCTCATCCCCGGGCCACTGCGACCGGTTCTCAAACGCCTGGCCGAGGGGTGGGAGAGCTTCCGAATATTCCCGGTCGAGTCGGGGCGAGGCTGCCCGTATGGCTGCGAATTCTGCACCGTGACGGGATTTTTCGGCGACTCGATCCGGTTCCGCACGAATGAGAGCGTTGTAAAGGAGTTGCTTTTGTTGAAAGCACGGGCTGAGAGCGAGGGAGGAAAGATAGCGGTCTTCTTCATCGATGATAATTTCGCCATCAACATCAAGCGGACGAAATCGCTGCTTCGAGATATCATAGCAGCAGGCGCAGAGGTGCCGTGGTGCGCACAGATCAGCGCAAACCTGCTACGCGATGAGGAGCTGGTCGAGCTGATCGCGGCATCTGGAGGCAAATGGATATTCATCGGGATGGAGTCTGTGGACGCAGCCAATCTTGCGGACGTGAAGAAGGGATTCAACAAGCCGAATGAGTACGAGGGAGTGCTCGAGAGGCTGGCGCGTCGCAACATACTGGCGGTGACGTCATTCATATTCGGGATGGATAACGACACAACGGGAGTGGCAGAGCGAACGCTAGAGCAGATAGGCAAGTGGCCCTCGGGCTTGCCTGTATTCGGGACACTAACGCCGCTGCCGGCGACGCCGCTCTACAGGAGGCTAGAGGCAGCGGGGCGACTGACGAGGCCAAAGCACTGGCTCGACTTTCAACCATTTCGAATGGCACACAGGCCGTTGAAGATGAGCGTTGAAGAGGCGGAGAGAGAGGTCCACAAGGCGTGGGCGAGCACATACAGCGCAGAGGCGATATCAGAAGCCGTAGAGAGGAGCAGCGACAGGAGGCTCAGCTATCGGGTACACGTGCTGATCGGGCGGCTATTTTTTCGAGGGATATACTTTCGGCAGAAGGGGAAGCTGGCGTGGGTAAAGCTACTAGCGGAGAATCGGGGAGTAATCCTGAGACTGATAATCGAGGCGTTGGAGGCGAGAAGAGAGGCTCGAAGAATGCCTGAAGCGACGAGCCCGGTCCCCGATCCCGAAGTCAACACTTAATCCGGGAAGATACTTGGGGCCGATTCGACGCTCAACAAAAGCGCGCACCGGAGTGCGCGAAGGAAGCCTTATATGCTTCGACAGTCACCCCGCGCGCCCGATGATGCCGGGCTTTAGATAATTGAGAGGCGGCAAGAAAACGAGGCGGAATGAAAACACAGCGTTGCAATTCTATGTCGATTCTGTCAGCTTAACTCTTGCGGGCCCCGGATAGGAGGCGCTATCGTGCGTAGGCTGCGAATCGGTATCATCGACCTTGTCGCCAAAGGCCCTGAACGCGCATTGTTCGGGCGTATCATGAACGCCAACCTCGCCAGCATCATGCCCCAGGTCATAGCCGTATGGTGCGAACAGCAAGGGCATGAGGTCACGCTCGTCTGCTATACCGGCTTTGAAGACCTTGTCGAGGAGTTGCCCGAAAACCCTGATATCGTCTTCATAGGAGCCTTCACAGAAGCCGCGCAACTGTCATACGCCTTAAGCAACCTGTTTCGATCAAAGGGCGCTGTTACAGCGCTCGGCGGCCCCCACGCCCGCTGCTACCCGCAGGACGCGATCAAGTATTTCGATTATGTACTGGGGTTCACCGACAAGGCGGTGATCCGCGACGTCTTGCAGGACTGCTCCCGGCACAGGCCAGTTGGCATTAACCTCGCGGCCGGGCGACAGCCTGCAGAGCTTCCGGGGGTGCGCGAGCGGTGGAAGTTTATCGAGCCGACACTTAAGAAAGCCCCTCTGATAAAGATAGTGCCTATGCTCGCCAGCCTGGGCTGCCCCTACACTTGCAGCTTCTGTATTGATGCGGCCGTGGCGTATCAGCCGCTAGACTCCGGCGTGATAAGGGAGGACTTGCGATTTCTCCTCGGAAAGTTCAAGCGCCCGCGAGTGGCCTGGCACGATCCGAACTTCGGCGTCCGGTTCAACGACAGTATGAACGCGATAGAGGAGGCCGCGCCGCCTGACAGCATAGACTTCATCGCTGAAAGCAGCCTGTCGCTGCTGTCGGAGCCGCACCTGAAGCGCCTCAAGCGAAACGGATTCAAAGCCCTGCTGCCTGGAATAGAGTCCTGGTACGACCTGGGCGACAAATCGAAGACCGGCAAGATTAAGGGGATGGACAAAGTCCGTCAGGTCTCCGAACACGTCAACACAATCTTGAGATATATACCCTATGTACAGACTAATTTCGTGCTGGGACTCGACTCGGACGAAGGCCCGGAACCATTTGAGCTGACGAAGCGGTTTGTAGACCTTGCGCCTGGCGCATTCCCCGGCTATTCATTGCTAACAGCGTTCGGGCAGGCCGCGCCGATAAACATCGAATACCAGCGCGCAAACCGCATTTTGCCTTTCCCGTTTCACTTCCTGAACAATAATCAGGCCATGAACGTGAAACCAAAGAACTATTCCTGGCGAGACTTCTACGATCAGGTGATAAGTTTGGCTAGATATACATATTCCTGGCGCGCGATTATAAATCGCTACCGGGCGACCAGGGGGATGATCCCACGTTGGATGAACGTGGTGCGGGCGGTTTCGTCAGAAGGGTTTGGCAGGATCAAGTATCATACAGAGGTTCAGCGGCTGCTAGAGACTGATCGGCTATTTCGACGCTATTTTGAACAGGAGACAACCGAGCTTCC
>DASTET010000056.1:0-3656 GCA_035709445.1 Blastocatellia bacterium
ATCCTCCTGCCTGTGACTTCGAGCAGGAACTCGAGTATCTCGACGTGCCGCCGCGCTTCCTCAAGGTCGCGGCCCCAGGTATATAACCCGTGACCGCCGAGCAGGAATCCATGCGCGCCGGGGTGCTCTTTAAGAGTCTTATCGACCTGCCCGGCAAGCTCTCTCATATCCTGAGAGTTATCGAGTATCGGCAGCCATTCGCGATGTTCGTGCGTGCGAACGCCGTCGAGACCTTTCAACATCTCGTAGCCCTCGATGCCGAGCCCTCGATTCGGTCTGAAGCTCGCGGAGAGAACGGTGCTCCAGACCGAGTGCGTGTGCAGCACCGCGCCCGCTCCGCGCGCCCGCACGACGGCCAGGTGAAGCCGCGTCTCATCGGAAGGCCGCCCGAGGCCATCGATCACTCGACCATCCGCGTCGACTTGCAGTATCTGTTCGGCAGTGAGCCTCCCCTTATCGACGCCGCTCGAAGTGATGGCCAGATGCAGAGGGTCGCGAGACAGGACCGCGCTGAAGTTACCGCTCGTCCCGAGCGCCCAGCCTCGCCCGTAGAACTCGCGCCCTATCTCGGCCAGCCGTCCGGCAATCTCAGAGAATTCTATTCTCTCAGAATCACTCATCGGCCAAGTATAGCAAAACTATCCGCGCCCGTCCGCGTTGATCGGCGGCTAAACGAGCGCGTCGAGTATCTCTGAAACCTGTGGTCTTTCGGCCTGATCTCGCCCCACCTGTGAGAGGGTCAGCCGCCCGTCGCTTCCGACCACGAAATCGCCCCCGCGTTGCAGCGTGTCCTGGCGAGTCATCCTGAGCGGCTTGCCTTCGACTATCCACCGAAGGTACTGCCGGATGATTCGAGGCCCGTACGCTTCGAAGACCGAATGCCGGCCCATCCCGTACGCGTGATATGCCGCAAGCTCAGGGTCGGACAGGAACCGGGTGCGTGAAAGAAGCGGTTCGGTAACCTGAACCTCGTATCGTTCGTGATCGCGCTCAAGAAATCTCTGCTGAAAGTAAGGGACCCATTCCTTAAGCTCGGCGAGCGGCGCAAAGGAGACCACAAGCAGGCGGGCGTTCGCCTCGCGGAAACGATCGAGTGCCTGCGGCCGGTGCAACTGCACCAGGTGCTCGGCTCAGAAGAGTCAGGCAAGGTGCCTGAGAAAGACTATGGCCACGGGCTTCGGACTATCGCTCAATCCAACAACCCCGCCATCGGTAGCGGGCAATGTAAAATCGGGCGCGATCTCTCCCACGCGCGGCACGCGCAAATTTTTGCTTGCCATAATCCAGTTCGACCTATTTCGATAAATCTCCGAGAGCGTGCTGCAAAAGTGTCACGGCAGCTATTGCAGCAGTCTCTGCCCGGAGCACACGGGGACCGAGCGTGACCGGAATTGCCCCGCGCGCCGCGAGCATATCAAGCTCGCGGTCGCTCCAGCCGCCCTCCGGCCCGATCAGCGCCGCCACTGAGGGCGCTCGGCCCGCGCTTTTCAATGCGCTTGCGAGCGGTCTCCCTCCCCGCTCGCTGAAGACCAGCAGGCTGTCAAACAGCTCCGCGCTCTTATCGCAGAACTCTCCAAGCGTTAACGGCTCGCTTATCTCGACCAGGCGGCGGCGGCCACATTGCTTTAAAGCTTCAAGCGACACCCGCCGCCATCTCTCAAGCCTCCTGTGCGAGCTTTCGTCACTGAGCTTCACATCCGCGTGCTCGGTCGCAAGCGGTATTATCGAGCCTGCGCCAAGCTCGGTAGCCTTCTGAACTATGAGATCGAACCTCTCGCCTTTTGCGAGCGCCTGCGCAAGTGTGATCCGCGCGGGCGATTCCACTTCGCCGCTCAGGGTCTCGATAATTTCGAGCTGAGCACGGTTGTTCTTGATAGCTGTAAACCTGCACCTGTATTCGAGCCCGCAGCCGTCGAATACGAACGCCTCGCCTCCTGCCTTCATTCGAAGCACGCGAACGAGATGATGAGTCTCTTCAAGGGAGAGATTGACTATAGGGTTGTCTATATCATTGACCGCCGCGTAAAACCTTCGCTTCGACATCATCCGTCTCTCCGGGCGACGAGCGCGGCCCACTCGCCTGCCGTGCGACGCTCGATGATCTTCAGATCGGATTCAACCGCTACTTGCTCGACATCGGGCAGCAGGTGAACGAGTATGCCGGAAAAGATCACGATGCCTGCCCCTGCGATACGACTGAAGATTTGGTCCATAAGGCTTATGATCACTTCCGCCGTGAGATTTGCGACGACCACGTCGAACCGGTCGCCGCTCAGATCGCGCGGCCCCCCTTCGATCACCCGTATCGAATCCTGCGCTCGGTTTATTTCGACATTCTCGCGCGCGACCTCTACCGCCTGAGGATCGATATCGATAGCCGTGATGCGCGAGCCGGGCGCGAGCCGCGCCGCCGCTATGGCGAGTATGCCCGTGCCCGTCCCCAGATCGAGCAGGCTGCCGCCGCGCCAGTATGTTTCGAGCGCCTGCATGCAGAGCCGGGTCGTTTCGTGGGTTCCCGTGCCGAAGGCCATGCCAGGATCGATTTGAATCACCAGCCGGTCGCTCGCCTCGGGAGGCAGCGCCCACGAAGGGGCGACTACGAGCCGGTCCCCTATATCGACCGGCCCGAAGCCTTCTTTCCATGTTTGCATCCAGTCCTGGTCCGCAAGCTCGGAGATTGAAATACCTGAGAGCAGCGCGGCCAGTCCTTCTCGCGCAAAGGCGGCCTCGATCCGGCGCGCGGTCTCTTCGGGGTCGGCCTCCTGGTCGAAGTACGCTCCGAGCGTCACGCTCTGATCGCCCTCTTCGAGCGTGACCAAACCGGTCGTGCCCATCTCGAACATTATCGCGGAAGCCGCCTCCTCAGCTTCTCGCGCGACGCTCACGCTCAGCAGATGCCATACCTTTTGATCATTGCTCATCGGGGTCTATGCCTGAATACCAAGCTCGTCGAGCGTGCGCTCATCGTCGCGCCAGTGCTCGCGCACTTTTACGAAGAGCCCTAGAAAGACGTGGCGGCCTAGCAGTCGCTCTATGTCGGCACGCGCGGCGGCCCCGATCTGTTTGAGCCTTTCGCCGCCGCGCCCTATCACTATCGCGCGATGCGAAGCCCGCTCCACATATATCAGGCAGTGGATTCGCGTTATGTTCTCTTCCTCTTCCCACCTTTCGGTTACGACCGCGGTCACATAAGGTATCTCGTCGCCTGTCGCTTCGAGAATCTTCTCGCGCACAAGCTCGGCCACGATAGCGCGTTCAGGCTGGTCGGTGATCTCGTCTTCGGGGTAGAGCGGCGGCCCTTCGGGTAGATACTCGAAGACCTTTTCGGTCAATTGATCCAGCCCGTCGCCGGTGAGCGCGGATATAGGGATCACTTCGGCAAACTCTCGCTCGCCGGTGTAAGCGGCGATGAGCGGGAGCAGCCGCGTCTTATCGCGAAGTCGATCGACCTTATTCGGGATGAGGAATGCGCGAGTCTCAACGCGCTTGATCATATCGAGCACGAACCGGTCGCCCGACCCCATCGGCGCGGTCGCGTCGATGAGCAGCAGAAGAAGGTCGACGGTCGAGAGCGCGTCGGTGACTATAGACATCATGCGGCGGTTCAGTTTGAAGCCGGGCTTGTGAATGCCGGGAGTATCGAGAAAGACGATCTG
>DASTET010000057.1:0-2180 GCA_035709445.1 Blastocatellia bacterium
CGCCAAATTGAGAAAACACACCTCATAGCTGGTTCAAGGTATGCGTTTCCAAAACCAGCCGCAAACCCGAAATGGCCTTAAGAAACGCCATTTCGAGTGAATTCTCAATTGTGACGGGTGGAGGTATCTGGATGCGCGAGAAAGTCTGTATTTCCAGGCTCAGATGCAAAAATCGGCGGCAAACCGGTCATGGCCAAATCTCTTCTGGCAAGCTTTAAGCAGGCATATTTTCGGCATTTTTCATTATTCAAAGCCACTCACCTGTCACTATTGAGTGAATCAGAGTTCGATGATCCCGCGTTTGATCCCGATCATCGCCGCCTGCGTGCGGTCGCTCGCCCCCAACTTCGACAGGATGTTTCTGACCTGCCCCTTCACCGCGTCTTCGCTCACCGATAGCTGCGCAGCTATCTCCTTATTCGTATTCCCCTCCGCTATCAGCCTCAGCACTCGCACTTCTGCTGGCGTCAGCGTCTCCTCCGCAGAATGCTCCGCCAGCTGAAACGAGACCTCCGGCGAGAGCATCTTCCTGCCAGAGTGCACAGCCCGGATTGCGTCGAGCAGCTCCTTGTGAAGGCTATTCTTCAACAGGTAAGCGCGGGCCCCAGCCTTGATAGCTCGCACGGCCTGCACGTCGCCAGAGTAGGTCGTCAGCACGATGATTCGCGCATCGGGGAATTCTGCGAGTATGGTCGCCATCGCATCCAGCCCGTTCATCTCAGGCATCTGCAGGTCCATCAGCGTAACGTCGGGGCGGTGGGTGCGAAACTGCTCAACCGCCTCGCGGCCGTTGGCGGCTTCTGCGACCAGCGTCATATCCGACTCATCAGCGACGAGGCTGGCAACGCCCTGGCGCAGCAGCGCGTGGTCATCTACGGCCAGAATACGGATCTGTTTGGTTGCCTCACTCATGGCTCGGTGCCCCCATTATCCCGGCTCTGCCCCGACAGTACCTTTGACAACCACGACCGCCGTGCAGAGCCGCCATATGCAATCTCGCCCGGGATGCTCAATTCGACCTCGGTGCCGGAATCCATCCTGCTCCTGACTTCGAGCCGTCCGCCCACGATTTCGGCCCGCTCGCGCATGATGTGCAAGCCGAAGTGGCCGGCGGAAGCCGCCCGCCGCGGGGCCTGCTCGTCGAGCCCCTTGCCGTCATCTCGGACCCGCAGGCGGAACAGTCCCCTGTCGTAGCGTATTTCGACGGCGATGCGGCGAGCCTGAGCGTGGCGGAAGGCGTTGCGCAGAGCTTCAACGGCGATGCGGTATGCCTCGTCGCGCACGACCGGGTTGAGAGGGTGCGGCGCGCCTTCTACCTCCACGTGGATGGCAGGAGGATCGGGGATCGTACTTTGGGCCGTGAGTTGCTCGCCTACAGAAGTTATAGCTTGTGCGAGATCGGCGGTCTCGGGAGCCAGTGATCGCAAGCCCTGAATGGCGTCGCGGGCATCGGTGATGGCCTCGGCGGCTTGATCTATGGCGCTGTGGAGTCTTTGTCTGGCTTCGAGGGGACGGTCGGGGAGAATCTTCAGGACCGATTGGAAGCGGAGCAGCAGGCCCTGAAAGTTTTGCAACAGAGTGTCGTGCAGCTCTCTAGCGATGCGAGTGCGTTCGCGGACGCGGGATTCGAGGCTGATCTCGAATTGCGCGGCCTGAGCCTGGCGAAGTTCTTCTTCCGCCAGCTTGCGCTCGGTGATGTCCGTGATGCTCACCAGCACGTTATCAAATCTGGAGGGTTCGGGCGGGAACGTAATCTTAAACAGGACGGTCAGTTTGTCTCCCTTGAGGGTTTGAGCCCTGTTCTCGAATTCAAAAGAAGTTTGCCCTTCGGCGATGGCAATCAACTGCTCCGCAAAAACCTCCTCAATCTCCGGCACGGGTATTAACCCCAACACCTTGTCCAATGAGACCAGAAGCTCCTCCTTGCTCCGGGCTGCGAACAACTTGAGGGTGGTGTCATTAATGTCAATGACCTTCACCATCGGGAGGACTTGCCAGATAAATTCCGGATGCTCGGCCAGGTACCGGCGGAAATCCCGAACGCCCTGGGCTTTCAGCTCATCTATGGCGGCTTTGACCTGGGAGAAATCCTCTTCCCAGATCGAGACTCCTGCGGCCTGGAAGATGTAGCGGTATCTCCTCTCGCTCTCACGCAACTCCTCCTCGGCCTGCTTGCGGTC
>DASTET010000058.1:0-2917 GCA_035709445.1 Blastocatellia bacterium
TAACCGCATAGGACGCAGAGGTTCGCAGAGGGTTTAATGATTCCTCTGCGAACCTCTGCGTCCTATGCGGTTATCATTCTCAGTCAGGCATGTTTACAACTCAAGCCGATGGCTGCAATACTATTAGCTTGCTCGGAGGGTTTATGAGAGTCCAGATCGCAGCCGTAGTCTTAACCATAAGCGATTCCGCATCGCGCGGAGAGCGCGAAGACATATCCGGCCCTGCCGTGGTCTCAGAGCTGGAGAAGCTCGGTTGCCGTGTTGTCGCAACCGAGATAATCTCGGATGACCGCGAACTGATCGCATCCCGGCTCAAAGAGTACGCCGACCGGGGCGATGTAAACCTGATATGCACGACGGGTGGGACAGGGTTTGCCCCTCGCGACAACACACCGGAAGCGACGAGGCATGTCATCGAGCGCGAGGCGCCGGGTCTTGCCGAATTGATGCGGTTGAGAAGTCTTGAGTCCACGCCGCTGGCCCCGCTTTCGCGCGCAGTCTGCGGGATACGCGGGCGGACGCTGATTATCAATCTGCCGGGGAGCCGAAGAGGCGCTGTCGAGAATTTCACCGCCATCCGCAGCAGCATCCCGCATGCGGTAGGTCTTCTGACCGAACAATCTCAAAAGTGCGCGAGCTGACAGCCATTTCGACACGTCAATTTCTGATCGATCAAAGGGAGAAAAAAGGTGAGTCTTAACCAGGATAAGCTTGTTCATGCGACGGCAGCCGATAATCAACTCCGGTGCATGGCTGCCGTCACAACCAATCTCGTGGCCGAAGCCTGCCGCCGCCATCGCACATTTCCGACCGCATCGGCGGCGCTGGGGCGGACGCTTACCGGAGGGCTTCTTCTCGGAAGCGGCGTGAAGGACCTCGAAAAGCTCACGGTCCATTTCGATTGCGACGGTCCTGTGGGCAACATAATCGCGCAGGCCGACCCGCAAGGGAACGTCAGGGGCTATGTCTCAAACCCGGAAGCCGACGCCACGGTTATGAACGCCAGAGGGAAGCTCGACGTGCGCTCAATAGTCGGAACCGGGACTCTCTATGTCACCCGTGACGCGGGATTTGAGATAGGACTTATGAAGGAGCCCTACCGCGGGATGGTGCCGATAGTATCGGGCGAGATAGGCGAAGACCTTGCTTATTACCTGGCAAAATCGGAGCAGATCAATTCAGCCGTGAGCCTCGGCGTTCTCGTTAACGTCGAAGCCGACAAGGAAGACCGGCTGATTTCAGAGGCGGAGCCGACCGAGACATCAGAGTTCTCGCTCGACCGTTTGAGAGTGGCGGCGGCAGGCGGCTTTATCGTGCAGATGATGCCCAGCGCAGAAGAGAGTCTTGTTCTACGCCTGGAGCGGGCCATCTCCGACGCTCCCTCGTCGACCGAAATGGTGCGAGCCGGCCTTTCGCCGACAGAGATGTTAAGGAGGGTCCTCGGCGATCTCGATCTTTTGGTCCTCGAAGAGAAAGAGCCTCGGTTCTTCTGCCAGTGCTCGCGCGAGCGCGCGCTTTTGATAATCTCCGCGCTTGGACGCGAAGAGGTGGAAGATATGATCGAGAAAGACAACGGCGCCGAGCTGATATGCCATTTCTGCAACGAGGCATACCAGATCACCGAAGAAGAGCTGAGCAGTATACTCGTGGGGTACTGAAAAAAATATGAACCGTAGAGGGCGCCGCAGGTACGCAGAGGGATAATTTAATCCTCTGCGTACCTGCGGCGTCCTCTGAGGTTAAAATTCTCGGCCCGCTTAAATTCAGAACGCCTCGCGGAGCAGGCGACCGATGCGGCGCTGCAATGAGCGATAGATGACATCGGGCGGCTGGGCAGCGTCTATGACCTCGAAGTTATACTGCTCGGTCATCGAATCGAAAACCGTAAGCATCCTGGTCTGATACTCGATAAAGCTGTCGAAGAGGTCTTCGCCGAGGTGCTGGTCCATACCCGATTCCCAGTAATCGAACCCGACCGTGCTCGCAAGCACGCGAGGCGTCAGGTCTGAAACGGTCGTCCGAAGATAAAATATCGCGTCGGGCTTGAGCGCAAGCCCGTATACCGATTTGATCCAGTCGGGGTCCATCCCTCTGACTATTGCCCGCGCGATGAGCGAGTAGATGTACCGGTCGGTCAGTACTATAAAGCCTGCCCTGAGCGCCGGGATCATCTCGTTTTCGAGGCGGTCGGCAAAGTCCGTGGCATAAAACAGAGTAAGCGAAATAGGCCCGAGCGTGTTACCCGTCTTCGCCTGTTTGATCCCTTTTCCCGCGAGCGCAGACCGCGTCATCCCCGTGTCGAGCACGGCATGCCCGTTCGATTCCAGCCACGGTTTGAGCATGGAGACCTGAGTCGAGCGGCCCACGCCGTCCGGCCCTTCTATGACGATCAGCCTGCCCTGTAGCTCGGCAAGGTTTACGCCCGGCAAGCCTTCGCCGTAAAACTCGAACCCGTTCTCTCCGAAAGGCCGGCTCAAAACGTGCTACCCCCATCAAAATCAAAATAACGGACCGGGTGCCTCGGAACGTCTTTAAGCTCTCGCACGACGAGCGTGCGGACCTCTTCCTGTTGCTCTTCGATCGAGCGCGTCGCATCAATCACGGTCAATCCGAACTCGCTCACCATCTCTTCATAACGAGCGGCGATCATCCCCTGAAAAATCTTGAAGCTCTCTTCGATATCATCGCTAAGCTCAAGGTCCATCCCCGCTTCATAGTATTTGAGCCCTGCGCGCGCGCCCATTATTCGCTTGAGCGAGACTTCGAGCGGGACGCGAAAATAGAAAGAGATCGTCGGCTTGACCGCTATGCGGTAAAGGGTGCGCACCCAGTAAGGGCTCACCCCGCGCGCGCCGTCGCGCGCAAACGCGGTGTAGATGTAGCGGTCGGCAAGGACTATCGCGCCAGCCTTTAGAGG
>DASTET010000059.1:0-2140 GCA_035709445.1 Blastocatellia bacterium
GACGGCAGTCTCGACCCGGGTTTCGGCACCGGGGGAAAAGTAACGACCGATTTTGCTGGCCCATACCTGGATATGGTCGGCGTAGCAATCCAACCTGACGACAAGATAGTTGTGGCCGGCTTCGCTCAGAGCAGCAGCACAACAACAAGTTGGGACTTCGCGCTAGCACGGTACAACCCGGACGGCAGCCTTGACGCGAGCTTCGGGGTCGGCGGCAAGGTAACAACAGACTTCTTTGGCAATTCCGATATGCTGGAAGATCTCGCGCTGCAGCCTGATGGGAAGATACTTGTAACAGGCCTCGTATTCACCGGACACTTCTTTGGAGCGCTGGCGCGCTACAACAGCGACGGCAGCCTTGACGCGGGCTTCGGCGTGGGCGGCAAGGTCACTATCCTCAACCCGACTGGGACTATCTTTGTGCGCAGCCTGGCCCTGGAACCGGGCGGTAAGATCATCGTATCAGGCTTGGTCAATTACACAGGCGGGGTTAATGACTTCGCCGTAGTCCGCTTAAACGGAAACGGGAGCGTTGATCTGACCTTTGGCACAGGCGGTATAACTACAACCGACATACGGGCCGATGATCAAACTGATGCCGTAATCGTAGGACCCGGCGGCAAGATAGTCGTCGCCGGATACACATCTGAAGGCAGCGTGGTCGATCGCGATTTCGCTCTGGCGCGGTATAATATCGACGGCAGCCTTGACGCGAGCTTCGGCGCGGGCGGCAAAGTGGTGACGAACTTTTTCGGCGGTCCGGACGGGGTCCGCGCGCTGGCGATTCAAAGTGACGGGAAGATAATAGCCGCGGGGCATACTTTCAACACAGACAACGGCACCACTGATTTTGCACTTGCGCGCTATGATGACGGCCAGCCCTGCGTGATAACCTGCCCGGCAAATATCATACGATCTGCTGATTCCGGTCGGTGCGGGTCTTTCGTTAGCTTTGATATTGGCGGGAGTCCTGGCTGCGGCGGGGTTAATTGCACCCCAGCTTCGGGCTCATTCTTCCCGGTTGGTGTCACAACAGTAAATTGTGTTTCAGTCTCAGGTGCAAGGTGTGCATTTACCGTCTCTATCCACGATTCAGAGGCTTCCCGAATTACCGACATCGCGGTCGATAAACCCGTTTTGTGGCCGCCGAATCACAGGATGGTGGATGTGGCGGTCAACTACAGGGTCACAGATAATTGCGTTGCCGGAGGATGCGTTCTCAAGGTGAGGAGCAACGAGCCGATCAGTGGCCCGGGCTACGGGAACACGGCACCCGACTGGGAGGTCTTGGATGCACGTTTCGTGCGTCTGCGGGCGGAACGGGCGGGCAACGGCAGCGGACGGCTCTATACGATCACTATCACTTGTAGTGATGGCGCAGGCAACTTGTCGAGCCGGGATGTTTCTGTAACAGTGCCAACAGGTCAGGGGAAGTAGCCCCCTCCTCCTAGGGCGCGATCGCGGAAAGTCAGGCTGCTCGCGACGCGGCGGTGCCCTGAGTGGATGAGCCCGTGCCCGGTCGGAACCTGTGATACGGCTTCAACCGGGCTCGCTTTCAATCTCCTGTTCGTACTCGTCGCTAAGCAGTGAATTACCGACAAGCATCCTCTACAGCGGGAGTCATGCTGTAGAGGATGCTACGCGGGCAACAGAATCACCCGTGCTGTACGCGAAGACCGCCGGGCGGCGGGTCAGGCGACGATGCAACCCAATTTACTCATTACTTTCAATGCCATCTCTCCTCGCTCACGCTCCACGCCTTATTATTACTGGCTTAGCAAGGATAACACCGCGTTTGCCGCACCTTTCAGATGGTCGCCATGAGCGGGAGTCAGCCGTCTAGACATTACCAGGGCATTTACCTGATTGATGAAGGCGTTAAGCTGATTCCTTGCCGCGACAAAATTGCCCCGGTCTATTTGCTGGATGGCGGCGCGGAGCTTCGCGTTCAGAGCATTGCCCTGGCCGGGATTGAGTTCCCCGCTGGCGACCAGTTGCTCTACATCGCTGATGATCCCCCTGATTAACTCCTGCGGCGTCGGCACCCTGATGCAGGCGGAGAACTCGGACGTGCCGTTGAGGGGAGTGGTCGCGGTCGCGGTGATAAAGCTGCCGGGCGGCACGGGTCCCAGCGGCGCGG
>DASTET010000060.1:0-4438 GCA_035709445.1 Blastocatellia bacterium
GAGCTGATAACAAAGCTCAGAGCCTACAGAGACGAGCGCCACGTTGCGGACCACCCCTTCACCCAGGCGATTGTAAAGGGGGAGATCAGTCGCGAAGGCGTCATCGGCTATCTCGGCCAGTTTTGCGTTTACGTCGAAAGAGGCGGGAAGGCATGGCTGCCCTGGCTGCTCGGCAACATCCCCGTAGGGCTCGAATATCGGCAGGCCAAGAATGTCCTGCTCGATAACCTCTACGGCGAGTTTCGCGAACCGGCTGACCACGTCGATCTCCTGCTCGATATGGCGACAAAAGCCTTCGGTGCAAATCGCGATGATCTATATCACTCGCGCCTTTTGCCTGAAACGATTGCCTTCATGCGCGTCGAAGAGTATTACGCCCACGACCGCCCGTGGGTCGAAGCGATGGTCGCGCTGGGCTTCGGGCTAGAGACGCAAAGCCCGCGCTACTTCACCGAGATTCGCCGGGGCCTCGTCGAGCATTACGGGCTTGAAGACGCTTTCTACTACGACATGCACATCAAAGCCGACATCGAGCACGGCGACAGCATAGAGATGCTCATGAGGGCATACGGCAAGCCTGAGAACTGGGAGTCTATCTGGAGATCGGCGACCGAATCGATAGATATGTATCAGCTCTGGCATGACGGCCTTTACCGCGCCTATGTCAGCGGTAAACGGATATAACTTTAAGGAGGAGGTCGTGGCTTCGCAGCTCTCGCAATCAGAGGATCGTCCGTTTGAGCATCCCGTGAAGGAAAGGTTGCTCTCCCGCCTGCTCGAAGACCGCGCGGCCCGGTACGGCGACCGCAGGTTTCTCGACTTCAAGGGCGAGCGGTCGATCACTTATACGGAGATGGATGAGACCTCTAACCGTTTCGCAAACGGGCTCGGCGCGCTCGGGCTCGGCAAGGGTAAGAAGCTCGCGGTGATGCTGCAAAACTACCCCGAATACCTGTTTTTGCTGTTCGGGGCGGCAAAGCTCGGCGCGGTCACCGTGCCGATCAACACGGCTTACAAAGGTGACCTCCTCGCGCACATCCTCAACAACTCGGACGCGGAAGTGCTCGTAGTCGAGGAGCAGTACCTTGAAACGATCAAGGGTATAGTCGGCGGGCTGGGCGGGTTGAAGACCGTGCTGGTCTATCCGAACGCGGAGCAGGCCTCTGCCCTCGGCTGCGATACGGTCCTGCCGCTAAGCTCGCTTTATAAGGCGGCGGCAGACAAGCCCGCGTCCGAAGTAAGCCACACCGACCCCGTGATGATTCTCTACACGGGGGGGACGACCGGCCCTTCGAAGGGCGTCGTCATGACGAACCACTTTTATTACTTCTATGCGCGGATGGTGGCGCGAAGCATCGGCTACACCGAAGATGACGTCTCCTACACCTGCATGCCGCTGTTTCATATCAACGCTCAGATAGGCTCCATAGTATCGGCGCTTTATGCCGGGGCGCAGGTCACCCTTTACCAGCGCTTCAGCGCGACCAGCTTCTGGGAGGAGATACGTTCTTCGGGCGCGACCGTCTTTTTAGGAATGGGCGCGGTGGGCAATATATTAATGAAGAACCCGCCCGCGCCCGAAGACCTCGACAACCGCGTGAGGCTCGCGGTTATCGTCCCGCCGCCCGGCGATCTCGAAGGATTCGAGAAGCGGTTCGGGCTCAGGGTGATTTATGAGACCTTCGGCATGACCGAATGCCTTATCGTCCCGCCGAGGCTTTATGAGCCGCGCCGTCCGGGCTGTTGCGGCAAGCCCGTCGAAGATTATGAGGTCAGGATAGTCGACGATGACGACCTCTCTCTCGGCCCGCGCGAGACCGGCGAGATAGTGATGCGGCCACGCGAGCCATACACGATGATGTCGGGCTATTACAAGATGGCAGAGGCCACGCTTGAGGCGTTTCGAAACCTGTGGTTTCACACGGGAGACCTGGGTTACTTCGACGAAGACGGCTTCCTTTATTACGTCGGTCGCAAAAAAGACGCAATTCGCCGCAGAGGCGAAAACATCTCCGCGTTCGAGATAGAGACTGCGGTCAATCAACACCCGGCCGTGCTCGAATCGGCTGCCATCGCCGTGCCTTCGGAGCTGGGAGAGGACGATGTGAAGATCGTCGTCGTGCTCAAGCCCGAGGCCGAGCTTAGGCCCGAAGAATTGATCCGTTTTTGTGAGCCTCGCATGGCTTATTTCATGATCCCGCGCTACGTCGAGTTCAAAGAGTCATTACCGAAGAACCCGTCTCAACGCATCGAGAAGTACAAACTGCGGGCCGACGGCATCAATCAGAACACATGGGATAGGGAGAGGGCAGGGATAAGGCTGAGAAGGTGAGGGCGCCGGATCATATCTGGCGCCCTTTTTTTTCAAGGGGGGAACTTGGCAAGTCTGCGCGGCAAGGTGGCAGTAGCTGGGGTGGGCGAGACCGAGGTCGGCAAGGTGCCGCACCTTTCGGCCACACAGATGTATGCGAAGGCTTGCAGGCTGGCACTCGAAGACGCGGGTTTGACAAACCGGCAGGTCGACGGCGTGATAACCGCCAACTCCTGGTCCGAGCCTCATTTCTATCACGCCGAATGGATGGCGGAGTATCTGGGCATTGAGCCGAGATATTGTCTCACCGTAGGGACCGGAGGCGGCACGATCATCTCCGCGATGCATCATGCGGCCTCTGCCATAGAGTCGGGGCTTTGCGAAACGGCGGTGGTCGCCGCTGCGGATAACTGGCTGAGCGCGTTCTCACGCGAAAAGATGGTTGAGCTGATGGCTGCCAACGCGGGCCATCCTCAGTTCGAAGTGCCTTACGGCAGCTTTGTGCCCGCGCTCTATGCGCTCTTTGCACAGGCTCATATGCACAAATACAAAACGACCCCCGAGCAGTTTGCGAGGGTTGCGGTCACGGCGAGAAAGCATGCCTCGCTGCACGCCGGCGCGCAGATGCGTGAGCCTATCACGATAGATGACGTGCTCGGCTCGAAGAAGGTAGCCGAACCGCTTCACCTGCTCGACTGCGCTCTTATATCGGATGGAGGAGCGGCGGTCGTGGTTACTAGCTCCGAGCGCGCAAAGGATATGAGATCGCAGCCTGTTTACGCGCTCGGTTTCGGCGAGGCCCACCAGCACGAGCATGTGAGTCAGGCCGCGAGTCTCGCCGAGACTGCGGCGACGGATTCGGGCGCAAGAGCGTTTCAGATGGCCGGACTTTCGCCGGGCGAAATCGATCTGGCGATGCTCTACGACGCATTCACTTCGAACGTGGTGATGTTCTTGGAAGACCTGGGATTTTGCGACCGTGGCGAAGGAGGAGCATTCGTCGAATCGGGCGGGATCGATATTGACGGACGGGTGCCCGTCAATACGAACGGGGGATTGCTCTCTTATGCTCATCCGGGCAACCCTGGCGCGCTGCTCCTCGCGGTTGAAGCGATACGGCAGTTACGCGCCGAGTGCGGTGACCGTCAGGTGAAGAACGCTCGCGCCGCGCTCGTACACGCCGAGGGCGGCATAATGTCATCGCATTGCACGGCTATTTTTGCGAGCGAAGCGTAAACGGAGGACAGCGTGCCTATATATGCATACCAGTGCCAGTCCTGTTCGAGCACGTTCGAGATATTGCAGGCGATGAGCGCCCCTGCGCCGGAAGCGTGCTCGAATTGCGGCGGGCCGCTTGAGCGATTGCCTTCGCGGCCTTCGACCAGCTTCGGCAGGTTCACAAGCGCGAGCGCAGAGCGCCACTCGAAGATGACCGTCGACCAGCAGGCGCGAAAAGAGCGCGACCGTCTCGTGGAGCATTCGAAGAAGACGGGCATCCCGCTCCGCGATCTGTTTGAAGACCACGATCATAATCATTGAACGGATTTTATGGCGAGCGACAGTTTCGAGCATCTCATTTATACAAAGCGCGGCGAGGTTGCAGAGATCGTGCTCAACCGGCCCGATGCGCTGAACGCGCTCAGCCTCGAGCTTTACGGCGAGCTCGGCGACGCTGTCATAGAGGCGAGCAAAGACCCGGAAGTTCAGATCGTCGTGATCACCGGCGCGGGCCGCGCCTTCTCTACAGGCGGCGACCTCAAGCAGGGCGACAGAGTGAATAGAGACGACCCCCGTCTCTTCGCCGAAGTCTCGAACCGTATGCTGAAGGCGATACTCGAAAGCGAGAAGATAGTCATCGCAAAAGTGAACGGCATCACGCAGGCGGGAGGGTTGCTTGTCGTCGCGGCGTGCGATCTTGCGATAGCGTCGGACCGTGCGACCTTCAAATGCCCGGAGGCGCTCGTCGGGCTGTGGGAGCCTTACGGCCCCGCGCTGCTCGTCCCGCAGATAGGGATCAAGCGGGCGAAACAGATGCTGCTCACCTGCGAGTCGGTCTCTGCCGCAGAAGCCGAACGGATAGGGCTTATAAATCGCGTCGTCGCTCATGAAGGGCTCGACGCTGCTACC
>DASTET010000061.1:0-2379 GCA_035709445.1 Blastocatellia bacterium
GAGATGAGAGTCGACTCGCGCGGCTGCTCTTGTCGCGTCCTCGTAGCGGCCCTGGTAGCCGTGAGCGATGGCCAGAAAATGCAGGTTGTGGGTGTAATACATCACCGGGTACATGCCGTGCTTGCCGCCGAGCTTGAAGAGCTGTTCGTCGGCCTCGGCCGCATAAGCATTGCTTCTGGCCGCCGCTTCATAATTGCCGACCCGCATATCGATATGCGCGGGCATATGGACGAGGTGCCCGGCGGCAGGGGCCAGCACCTTCAGCTTCTGCGCCGCAGGCAGCGCCCACTCCGGGTGAAGCGATGCCTCTACAACGTGGATGTAGTAGTGATTTGCGCCTATGTGATCGGGGTTGCGCTTGAGCACCGCTTCGAGGACGGCGATCATCTCTTCGGTCCCTTCGGCGGGCTTGCCGTCCTTGCCCCAGAATTGCCACGGCCGCAGATTCATAAGGCTTTCGGCGTAGAGCGTCGCCGCGTCGAGATCGTCCGGATAACGGGTCATCACTTCTTTCATCGCGTTTTTAAAGTCGATGTTCAGCTTGCTCACGTCGGCGTTCGGGTCTTTTGAATACCTCTTCGACAGGGCCTCTATATAAGCGCGCTCTCGCTCGGTCGCCTTCGGCGCGAGGGCGATGGCTTTCTGAAGCGCCTCATAAGCCTGTTTATGCTGTTCCGGTCCCATCGGCATGTTTATGTTCGGGCCGAGCGCGAGCGCCACGCCCCACCAGGCCATCGCCAGGTTCGGATCGAGCTCCGCCGCGCGCTTGAATGACCGGACAGCCTCTTCGTGATTGAAGCCGTACGCGAGCGCGAGCCCCTGATCGAAAAACTGCTGCGCTTCCCTGTTAGAAGTAGAGACAGGATGGTGAACATCTCCAAGTCCGGGGATGAGCGTCGCGGGCTTCGCCTCGGTCGACGAGTTGTGCTGGTGCTGAGCCTGCGACGTGACCGTAATCAAGAGAACTATCAGAAAAAGCGTTATGCGTTTCATCGAGACCTCCTTTTTACGGGTATGTGTATGGCGCCTGAAGCCCGAGCGGCAATCCGAGCAGCCAGAAGGCTATCAGAAAGATCGTCCAGATTATAAGAAATGTGATCGAAAACGGCAGCATCAGCGAAACGAGCGTGCCGATGCCGGTGTTCTTGACGTACCTCTGGCTGTAGACGACGACGAGCGGGAAGTAAGGCATAAGCGGGGTGATTATGTTCGTGGTCGAATCGCCCACCCTGTAAGCCGCCTGCGTAAGCTCCGGCGATAGCCCCAACTGCATAAGCATAGGGACGAAGATGGGAGCGAGCAAGGCCCACTTCGCCGAGGCCGACCCGATCAGCAGGTTGACCGTGGCCGTGAGCAGGATGATCCCTATGATCGTCACCTGGCCGGGTAGCGCGAGCGACTGCAAGAGGTTCGCGCCCTTCAGCGCAAGCAGCGCGCCGAGATTAGACTGTCCAAAGGCGGCTATGAAGAGCGCGGCGAAAAACGCAAGCACTATGTAATATCCCATCGTGCTCATCGACTTGCTCATCCCCTTGATGATGTCACGATGGCTTTGTACGGTCCCCGCCGCGTAGCCATAGACTATGCCGGGTATGATGAAGAGCAGGAAGATCAGCGGCACAATCGATTGCATCAGCGGCGCGTTTGAAGCGGTCAGCTCGCCTGTTGGCGAGCGCATAGGCGAAGTGGCCGGCATGGAGACAAGGGCGAGCACCGCTATGCCCACGACCATCGTCAGCAGCGCGATAATCAGACCGCGCTTCTCCTTCGAGCCAAGCATCTCCATCTTCGGCATATCGGTCGCGTCGCCGTCGATTTCGGTCTTCGCAAGGCGCGGCTCTATCACCTTATCGGTCAGAAACCAGCCGACCGTCATAATCAACAGGCTCGATGCGCCGGTGAAGAACCAGTTGCAGAGCGGGTTCACCGTTCGCGCAGGATCGACTATCTGCGTCGCCGACTGCGTGAGCCCTGAAAGCAGCGGGTCGAGGCTCGACGGGACGAAGTTCGCGCTGAAGCCGCCCGACACACCTGCAAAGGCCGCCGCTATCCCTGCGAGCGGGTGGCGGCCCGCAGCATAAAAGATGACCCCTCCGAGCGGGATCACCAGCACGTAGCCCGCGTCTGCCGCCGTGTGGCTGATGATCGCGACAAGGATCAGCATGGGCGTCAGCAGCTTTGCAGAAGTGAAGCTCAAAAGCCCTTTCAGCGAAGCGTTGATGAAACCCGTATGCTCGGCCACGCCTACACCGAGGAGCGCCACAAGCACCACTCCGAGCGGGTGAAAGCCCGTAAAGGTCGTGACCATGTTGGCCAGGAATGCGGCTATTGACCCGCCGGTCAACTGGTTGTTTACCTGTATGGGTTTTTGTGTGCGCG
>DASTET010000062.1:0-4249 GCA_035709445.1 Blastocatellia bacterium
GTTATAATCGCCTCGATTCTGGCGGTCCTGTCAGAGCCCCCTTACAAAACAGTCGCTTCAAGTAACCGGCCCTCATAACTTTTTAGGCATCGGTTCGTTTGTGTTTAAAAGATGAAGAAAACGATAGCGCTCCAGCGCGCAGCCGGTAAGCTCGAAAAGGGGTCTTCGCTCTCGCTGCCTTACCCGGTTTATCTTTCGCTCGCCCTCGCCGTAATGATTGCGGCGATTTACGCCCACATTCAAGTCGCGCAGGCGGGCCTCGACTACACCGGCCCGCTCGGCGTGCTCGACAGGGTGTTCGATCTGCTTCTGGCGGTCGCTCTGATTGCAGCCGCCTTCTGTGTGGGTCGAGCGACGAGCAGGCTGCTCCGGGTCGATTACAACAATGTGGCCGAAGAGATTTCAGTCTCAATAATGCTCGGCACAGGCATAACCGGCCTGGCCGTGCTCGGCATCGGTCTTGCCGGGATGCTCAAGCCCATCCCGGTTGCGGCGCTCGTCGTCGTGCTTGTGGCGGCCTCTCACCGCGAGGCAGCGCGATTGCGAGACGCGCTTCGTGCCATCCGGCGCGAGGCGGGCGCTTCAGGCCCGTCCCGGCTGCTCGCCCTGTCGTTTGTCGTCATTGTCGTGCTGCTCGCGATCCGCGTAGCCGCGCCGCCGCATAATTATGACGAGGCGATATACCACCTGTCGGTTACAAAGCTTTTTGTCGCCGAGGGTCGCGTCTATCCGGTCCACGATAACTGGGCAGGCAACATGCCGTTTTTGATCCAGATGATCTATGCGATCTGTCTTATCGCAAAGGCAGACATCGCCGCAAAGCTCGTAAGCCTCGGACTCGCCTTAGTGACCGCGACAGGTCTTTACGGTTTCTCGGTCCGCTTCCTGAGCAGGCGGGTCGGCGTCATCGCGCTATTCGGGTTTTTCGGCGCGGGGCTTGTGGTCGAAGTGGCGGTGACCACGCGAGTAGACCTCTCGCTTGCGGGGATGATCTTTCTTTCGACCTACGCGATGATGGTCTTTCTCGATACGGGCGAGCGCGGCTGGCTCTATGTCTCGGCCATCCTTTCGGGCTTCTGTCTGGGGATCAAATACACTGCGGGCGTGTGGCTTGCGATGCTGGTCGTGATGCTCGTGTTCGAGGGCCTTTATAAAAAACGCGAGCGGTTTCTCGTAGTCTTAAAACATGCCTTTCTGTATGGGGCCGTGGCAGCGTTGCTTGCCTCGCCGTGGCTTATAAAGAGCCTCGTGTGGTATCACAATCCCGTCTATCCGTTTGTGACGGGCGAGGCCGCCGAATTCACCGAGGCGGGGCCGCGCTATTTCAACCTGGACGATGAGCGAAGGCTCGACGCGCACTTCGATGTGGCTCGACGTGAGATGCCCGCCGTGGTCGCGCAGATAGACAGAGAGCTTGCATCGGAGGCGGCGTCGCGCGAGGTCCGAAACCCTCTCAGGTTCTGGGAGTACTTTACGAGGCCCGATGCTTATAACCCGCACTCCGAGCCATATCAGGACCCGAATTACCTGTTTGTTGTCGTCCCATTTCTCTTCATCCTCCGCAAGCCGAAATGGCTCGCGTGGCTTACCTTGATCAGCGTTGTCTTCTTTGTGTTTGTAGCGTCGACGATCTGGGTGGGGAGGATGCTGCTGCCGCTTTATCCGGCGCTCACGCTGGTCGCCGCATACGTGATGACGGAGCTGGCGACCAGATTAAAGCCGCACGCGGCGATGGCGGAAAAGCTGCCCGGCCTGCTCGTCGCGGTAACGGTCTGCTCCACTCTTTTTGTCAGCAGCGTGCAGGTATACAAGGCGGGCGGGCTGAGCTTCATTGCCGGATCGCTTTCACGCCGTGATTTCATGGAAGCGGCGTTTTATTATCCGCCTATAAACTTCGTGAATACTCAGACGCCCTCAGATGCCCGCGTGATGATGATAGGCGCGCAGATGTGTTATGACATGGAGCGCGATTACATCGCTGATGTGAACTGGACTACTACCGAGTGGAGGCGGCTGCTCGCGCGTAACAGCACGCTCGACGAGGCCCACGAGGACCTGAAGCGGCGGGGCGTAACGCACATACTCTATTCGCCCGGCCTCTTCAAATTCGCGGCGAGGATGGGGCGGAGCGATCTGCCCGATATTTCTCAGACAGCGTCGAGCTCGGGGCCGGAATACAGGCAACAGTTGAGAAACTGGTCTACGTTCGAGCTTTACAGCAGGAGGTTTCTTGAGCCCATATACTCTTATCACGATTACCAGGTCTTCAGGCTCAAGTGATATTTGTTAGAATTGGTGTCGAGAGATTCCGATGGCAACCAACGAGATTGCAACCGGGCAAGCGATAACCGGCACGACCGCTCGCAAGATGAGCGTGGGCGGAAAGGTGCGGGCCATTGCGCTCAATACGTTCCGCGAGTCGGTCCGAGACCGCGTGCTCTATAACCTCATCCTTTTTGTGCTCGTGCTGGTCGGGGCGTCGGTTTTTATAAGCGAGCTTTCGATAAACCAGGAGAGCAAATTCATAGCGACGCTCGGGCTCAGCTCCATGCTGGTCTTCGGGGCGTTGATAGCGATCTTCATAGGGGTCGGTCTCGTCTATAAAGAGATAGACAAGCGGACGATATATAACCTGCTGTCGAAGCCCGTCGAGCGGCACGAGTTCATCATAGGCAAATACCTGGGCCTGTGCATGACGCTGCTCGTAAACTCGGCGGTGATGGTGCTAGGGCTGGAGCTTGCGCTGCTCTATGTGAACGGCGGCTTTGTAACGCTACACCTTTCGGTGCTCCCGGCGGCTTATCTGATCTTTTTGGAGCTGGCCCTGATGGTCGCCGTCGCGTTGATGTTTTCGAGCTTCACAACGCCTATGCTTTCGGCACTCTTCTCGTTTGCCATTTACGCGATCGGCCATTTCAGCGGCGACCTTCAACTTGCGGCTGAGCTCTCCTCTTCTTCGGTAGTGCGAGGAGTGCTCAGGGCGGCCTATTATTTGCTGCCGAACCTGAGCAACTTCAGCTTTATAGCGCAGGCTTCGCATGGCCGGATGGTCCCGGCTGATGCGGCGATGAAGGCGACCATTTACGCGATCATATACATCGGGATTCTGTTATCGGCAGCGGCGCTGATATTTCAGAAGAGAAACTTCAAGTAGTCTAGCGGGTCTAGCGAGTCGAGAGTCTGGCGAGTCGCTTTTATGACAGACATCGCTTGAATGAGATAATGCAAAGTAATCAGCGCCGCGAGGAGCGGGACTCGCTAGACTCACGACTCGCCAGACTCGCCAGACTGTTTTTATGAGACGAGCCTTCCCTATAACAATCATCCTGGTCGGTCTGGCGGCGCTCTATCCGCTACAGCGCTGGATCGATTCGACCGCGCCGCGCGAGGTGATAAGCGAAGAGGCGCTCTACCTTTCGTCGGGCGAGACTATAAAGAGGATGAGCCTCGGCCTCGAAGGGCTCGTCGCGGACATATACTGGATTCGCACAGTGCAGTATTTCGGTCGCAAGATCCTGGACCAGGGCGAAGATTTTTCACCGGCAAACTCGGCGAGCATTCGCATGGACCTGCTCGCCCCTCTGCTCAAGATAGTCGTTACGCTCGACCCTCAGCATACCTCTGCTTACAGGTTTGGCGCGATCTTTTTACCCGAGCGCGACCCTGAAGCGGCAATCGATCTTCTTGAGCGAGGGATAGGCGCAAACCCCGGAGAGTGGCGACTCTATCAAGACCTGGCCTACATATACTGGCAGGCGGGCGAGTATGAAAAGGCCGCCGAGTGGTATGACCGGGGCGGCGCGATTGAAGGCGCTGCCTGGTGGATGCGCGACCTGGCCGGGGTGATGCGGATAAAAGGCGGGAGCCGCGATATCGCCCGCTCTATCTACGAGCGATACTATCGCGAAAGCGACGACCCTATTATCAGGTCACAGGCCGTCGACAGGTTGAAACAGCTCAGGGCCCTCGACGAGATGGATGCGATAAACTCGATCCTCGCGCAGCTCAAACAGCAGGTCGGCGAATGCCCCGCGAGCTTGCGACCGCTCGCCCCGCGACTCAATGCTCTTGGATTGACGCTCAACGAAGAGTTGCTGCCGGTCGACCCGGCAGGCTTTCCCTATGTGCTTAACAAGGCGAGCTGCACCGTGGCTATCTCTATCGAATCGCCTGTGCCGAGATAAACACTTTCTCAGGATGCTTTCTTGAGATCGATGGTGACGGTTGCGCCCGACGTCTTTATCTTTGC
>DASTET010000063.1:0-8272 GCA_035709445.1 Blastocatellia bacterium
TCCATCTCACCGACCTCGACCGGGGCTACATCGGCACTATAAGCCCGCTCGGCACGCTCGTGTCGGTGATGAACGGCGTCGTGCTTGCAACGCGAATGCAAGGGAAGAAGACGGTCGGAATGGTCTTTATCGGAGACGGCGCGATGAGCACAGGCGCATTTCACGAAGCCGCAAATTTCGCGGCGGTCCAGAACCTTCCGCTCGTCATAGTCGGAGAGAATAACGGCTTCGCCTATTCAACCCCGACCTTCAAACAGATGCGGGTGTTGAACCTCGCCGACCGCGTAAAGGCTTACGGTATACCTACGGAGATAGTCGACGGGAACGACGTTTTAGCCGTCTGCCAATCGGCGCTGCGCTCAGTCGACCGCGCTCGCGGCGGCGGCGGCCCCTCGTTCATCGAGGCGAAGACGTTTCGGATGCGCGGTCACGCGGCGCACGATAATCAGTCTTACGTGCCGAAAGAGTTGCTCGAACAATGGCGGAGGCTTGACCCCATAGACCACTTCGAAAGGGATCTGCTCGAAAGACACGGCGCCTCGGCCAAAGAGATCGAACAGGTGAAGACGCGGGTGGAGGAGTATCTCGACGCCGAGCTGGAGTGGGCCGAGAGCCAGCCGTTGCCCGCGCCAGAAGAGGCGCTCGGCGGGGTCTATGCCGAGGACCAGACGCCAAGATCGATAGGCGCAGGAAAATAGAGGATATGGCGGCGATAACACTGCTTGAGGCGATACGACAGGGGCTCTGGGAAGAGATGGAGCGCGACAATCGCGTCTTCCTCCTCGGAGAGGACATAGGCGTTTACGGCGGCGCGTTCAAGATGACCGAAGGTTTTTTAGAGCGGTTCGGCGAAGAGAGGGTCATCGACACTCCTATCTCTGAAAGCGCGATAGTGGGAGCGGCGTGCGGCGCGGCCATGATGGGTATGCGCCCTGTGGCCGAGATGCAGTTCATCGATTTCATATCGTGCTGCTTCGATATACTCACGAACTACGCTGCAAAGAGCCGCTACCGGCAGGGCATAGGCATCCCCGTGGTGGTTCGCGGCCCCTGCGGGGGCGGAGTGCACGGCGGGCCTTTCCATTCGCAGAACGTCGAGTCGTTCTTTCTGAACACGCCCGGGCTCAAGATGGTCGAGCCTGCGACGCCTTACGACGCGAAGGGGCTTATCAAAGCGGCCATACGCGACGACGACCCGGTGCTCTTTTTCGAGCACAAGCTGCTTTATCGCAACCCGAAGATAAAGCAGGAAGTCCCCGCCGACGATTACATCGTGCCAATAGGCAAGGCCGCCGTCCGGCGCGAAGGCCGAGACCTCTCGATCATAACGTACGGCGCGATGGTCTATACGGCGCTCGAAGCAGCCGACCGATTGGAGCAGGAGGGCATAGACGCCGAAGTGATCGATCTGAGGACTCTACAGCCGTTCGACCGGGATACGATAGTGGAATCGGTCAAGAAGACCAGCAAGGTCATCATACTTCACGAGGCCACTCGCACGGGCGGGATGGCGGGCGAGATCACAGCAGTCATCAACGAAGAAGCCTTCGAATACCTCGACGGCCCCGTCGTCCGCGTGACCTCGATTGATACTCCGGTTCCTTATTCGCCGCCGCTCGAAGAATACTTTTTGCCGCAGGTGGACGATGTGCTGACGGCAGCTCGCTCGCTGTCAGCGTATTGAGTCAGGAACGGTCTGGCGAGTCTAGCGCGTCTGGCGCGTCTGGCGCGTCGCTTTCGAGACAGACATCGCTTGAATCAGATAACGGCAAGTAGACAGCACTGTCAGGAGCGGGACTCGCTAGACTCGCTAGACGCGCCAGACTGTTCCCGACGCGCCAGACTTTAAAGGAGAGATATGAGCGAAGAAGTCAAGATGCCGCAGATGGGAGAATCGATCGCCGAAGGAACTATTGTCAGATGGCTCAAGCAGGTCGGCGATTCTGTGAAACGTGACGAGCCGCTTTATGAAATATCGACCGACAAGGTCGATGCCGAGATACCATCGCCTTCATCCGGCGTTCTGTCAGAGATACTGGTCAAAGAGGGTGAGACCGTCGCCGTCAACACGGTGGTTGCCATCATCAACGGCGGCGGCGCTAAACCCGCCCCGGCTGAGCCTGCTAAGAAAGAAGAACCAGCCGCCAAACCTGAGGCAAGAGAGGCCGAGGCGCAGCCGAAACAACCGGAGCCGCCTGCGGCCCCGGCCGCGCCCGAGCCACCAGCAGCGCCTCCTGCCCCCAAACCGGCAGCCGCGCCTGAACCGCCTGCGCCCGCGCAGGCTGAGGCCCCCGCTTCTATCGAGGACCGCAGGCGCACTCGCTCCTCGCCGCTTGTTCGCAAGATCGCCGAAGAGCACGGCGTCGATATCTCAAATGTGGAAGGCACAGGTATAAGCGGGCGCGTGACCAAGAACGATATCCTGAGCTTTATTGAGAACCAGACGGCCGCGCCGAAGGCTGCGCCTCCAGCGCAAGAGGCTCCGGCACGGGCCGCCGCCGCTCCCGCCCGCGCGCCCCAGCCGGTTCGCGCGCCCGCAGAAGAGACCGAGACGGGGCCGCCTCCCTTCGCCGAGGGCGACCGCTACGAGATCGAGCCGATGTCGGTCATGCGGCGTCGCATAGCCGAGCGAATGGTTGAGAGCCGCCGCATCTCGGCGCACGTCACTTCATTTATGGAAGTCGACTACACCGAAACGGCGAAGCTCCGCGACCAGCTCAAAGGCGAGTACCTTAAACGCGACGGCGTGAAGCTTACGTTTCTGCCTTTCGTTATGAAGGCGGTGATCGAAGGCATAAAGAGATTCCCTATAATCAATTCGAGCGTGTGGGGCGACCAGATCGTTTATAAAAAGGATATAAACATCGGCATCGCGGTCGCGCTCGACTGGGGGTTGATAGTGCCCGTAGTCCGCAACGCGGACGAGAAGTCGCTGCTCGGACTTGCCCGCGCCGTCCAGGACCTGAGCGACCGCGCGCGCTCGAAACAGCTCAAGCCCGACGAGGTGGCGGGCGGGACCTTCACCATCACAAACCCCGGCAGCTACGGCGGGCTGGTCGGCACTCCCATTATCAATCAGCCGCAGGTCGCTATACTCGGCATGGGGGTGATCAAGAAACGCCCGGTAGTAATCGATGATGCGATTGCCATACGGCAGATAGGTATTATCGGGCTCAGCTTCGACCACCGCATAATAGACGGGGCGGTCGCCGACCAGTTCCTTGCATTGGTCCGGGATGTGATCGAAGCGGCAGAATACACATCATGAGTCTAGCGAGTCTCGCTCCTCGCGGCGCTGATTACTTTGCAGCATCTGATTAAAGCGATGTCTGTCCCTAAAGCGACTCGCGACTCGCCAGACTCGCTAGACTGTTTTTATGTTTTTTTGCGAGGCTAGATGGTTAGGGCTCGTCGGCTACGGGGACGGGCTTCGGTTGCAGGAAGAAGCCGTAAACCGTTTGAAGGGCGGTGAGGGCGGTGAGCAGTTGATTCTGCTTGAGCACCCGCACGTCTTTACGCTCGGTCGCGGCGCCGACTCCGCCAACATCCTTGCATCGAGAGATCAGCTTGAAGAGCGTTCGATAGAGGTGCACGAGACGGGGCGCGGGGGAGACGTGACCTATCACGGTCCCGGACAGTTAGTCGGCTATCCTATCATCAATCTACGGCCCGATCGAATGGATGTTCACCGGTACGTTCGCGATATAGAAGAAGTGCTTATCCGCACGGTGGCCGATTTCGGTATAGCCGGGGCGCGCATAGCAGGGCTGACCGGCGTATGGGTCGGAGACGAGAAGATCGCAGCCATCGGTGTGCGGATAGCGCGGTGGATAACAAGCCACGGTTTCGCGCTGAATGTAAACACCAACCTCGATTACTTTCGCCTGATCGTCCCCTGCGGCATAACCGATAAGGGAGTGACCTCTATTTCGCGGCTCGTCGGCAGAGAGGTCGACCTCCGCGAAGTAGCTTTTCTGGCCGCTCGCCACTTCGCCGATGTGTTCGAGCGGGAAGTGAGAATAACCGAACTTCGAGATTGAGATTGGCAAGTCGTCAGCCGTTTTTACATGATTTTACACGTCCGGGCGAATAGAGAGATTATGGATGTAACTCTCCCTCGCGCCTTATCGTATCAGCCAGACGAGGTTTGGTGTATCATAGGCAGGCGGTGTATAGAGCTGAAAGGAAGCGCTAAGTATTAATGGCACCTGTTATCTTGCAACGTCTCGAAGTACTGCCGGTCAGCTTTAACGTACAGTCTTTTGGGCCAGGGTTGTCATTGACGCGTGTCCCTCTCGTTCAATTCATCCTCCGAAATATCTCATAGAGTAAGTCGCAATGAGTTTTGTACTTATATCTGCTGATGAAAATCGATTTGCGTCGCTACGGGGCAGGGCCGGTTTCCGGCGTCTGGCCGCGTGCGCGCTTGTGGCTGGCACAGCCCTCTTTCTCTCCGCGTGCAAAAGCGGCTATCCGGTATCTGCGAGACAGGGGGCGGAGACGAAAGAGGCGAGAGAGGTCAGGATAGCTCGCGTCGCCGAGATGCCTTTCGAGCGAGCGGTCACCGTAACGGGAACACTGGCCGCTTTTGACAAGGCGACGATAAGCGCGAAGGTCGCCGGGCGCGTTAAGGTGATAAACGTCGATCTTGGGAGCGTCGTTCGCCAGGGCCAGGTCATTGCCGAGCTTGAGACGCGCGACGCCCAGCTCAGGCTGCAACAGGCCGAGGCTGCGCTGGCGCAGGCCCGCGCCCGGCTCGGACTTGCGCCCGACGGAAGCGACGACAGTGTCGACCCCGAACAGACCGGCACGGTTCGCCAGGCGCGCGCACTTCTTGAAGAGTCTTCGCTAAAACGCGACAGGGCCATCAGGCTTCTGCAACAGGGGATCGTCTCGCGCGCGGAGCTTGACGCCGCCGAAGCCGAGTTCAAAGTCGCGCAGAGCCGCCATCAGGATGCTGTCGAAGAGATTCGCAACCGGCAGGCCATCCTCGTTCAGCGCCGGTCGGAAGTCGAGATCGCGCGCCAGCAACTCACCGATATGTCTATCCGCGCGCCGTTTGAAGGCGTGGTCGAAGAGCGAATAGCAAACCGTGGCGAGTATCTTGCCGTCGGGTCGCCCGTCGCCACTATCGTGCGGATGAACCCGCTCAGGCTCCGCGCCGAGGTCCCTGAGCGCGAATCGCGCAGCGTGCGAGCGGGTCAGCAAGTGCGAGTCACCGTCGAAGGCGAGACGGACGTTCACACCGGTCGCATCGCCCGCCTCAGCCCGAGCATCACCGCGCAGAACCGCGTGCTTATTATCGAGGCCGAAGTCATAAACAACGGACGGCTGAGACCCGGCGCATTCGCCCGCGCCGACATAGTCGCCGATAGCTCGAGCATGGCGCTGGCCGTCCCGACAAATTCTATAGTCACTTTCGCGGGGATCGATAAGGTAATATCCGTGCAGGACGGAAAGGCCGTCGAAAAGCCCGTCACGCTCGGACGCCGGTCCGCCGAATGGACCGAGATACTTTCGGGCGTAAAGGCGGGCGACGCGGTTGTTATCGAGCCGGGCAATCTGCAATCGGGACAGCCGGTCAGTGTGGGGGAATGATGCGTCGCGGTTGATGAGCAAGCGCAGGTCATCAATCGATTGCTGTTGTTCATAACCTGTCATCGGAATCATATGCAAAAGCTTGCAGAGGTATGTATAAAGCGTCCGGTATTCGCGGCAATGATAATACTCGCGCTGGTGGTCGTCGGCGCGGCCAGTTATTTTCGACTTGGGATTGACCGCAACCCGTCGGTCGACCTGCCTAACGTGAGCGTGCGCACCACGCTTCCGGGCGCTTCGCCCGAAGAGGTCGAGGGCGAGGTCTCACAAATAATAGAAGAGGTCGTAAACACGGTCGAAGGGATACAGGAGCTTCGCTCTATCTCCGGGCAGGGCATGTCTATCATCTTCGCCACCTTCAGCCTCGACCGCGACATCGATACGGCTGCCCAGGATGTGCGGGACCGCGTGGCGACGGTGGTTCGCCGCCTCCCGCGCGATGCCGACCCGCCTATCGTCTCAAAATTCAACAACGACTCCTCACCCGTCATGACGATAGCCCTGTCGGCTGACCGGCCCGTGCGCGAGCTTACAGAGCTTGCCGATAAGGTAGTCAAAGTCCAGATAGAGCGCTCGACCGGCGTCGGCGAAGTGGCCATAGTCGGCGGGCTGTCGCGCGCTCTCAATGTGTGGATAGACGCCGACCGGCTCGCGGCCTATCAGCTACCGATAACCGCTGTACGAAACGCGGTCGTCCGTCAGAACGCCGACGTGCCCGGAGGCAACGTCACGAGCGGAAATCGCGAAGAGACGCTCCGAACGATGGGCCGCGTCGTGGACCCCAATGATTTCAACGACCTGGTCATTACCACGGTGAACGGCGTGCCGATCCGAATCCGCGACATAGGCTGGGCCGAGGACGGCACGAAAGAGCAGCGTTCGGTTGCGCGGCTCAACGGGGTGCCGACCGTGACGCTTGAGGTGCGGCGGCAATCGGGCGCAAACACTATAGAAGTCATCGAGGCGGTAAAAGCAAACCTCGCGCGCGTGGCGGGCCAACTGCCTGAAGACGTAAAGCTCGAAATCATCCGCGACCAGTCGCGTTACATCTATGCCGCGCTTCGTGAGATAAACGTGCACCTCGTGCTGGGAAGCATTCTGGCCTGTCTCGTCGTGCTTGCCTTCATGCGGAGCTGGCGTTCGACCCTCATCGCGGGCGTCGCCATCCCTGCGTCCGTGATAGCGACGTTCGGCATGATGCGGGCGCTCGATTTTACTCTCAACAGTGTGACGATGCTCGCCCTTGTGCTGATGGTCGGCGTCGTAATCGACGACGCGATTGTCGTGCTTGAAAACATCTTCCGGTTCGTCGAAGAGAAGAAGATGCGCCCCTTCGAAGCGGCGCGGGCGGCGACGGCGGAGATAGGGCTTGCCGTCATGGCGACGACGCTCAGCCTTGTGGTCATCTTCATCCCCGTCTCGTTCATGTCGAGCATATCGGGCCGTTTCCTTTACCAGTTCGGGATCACGGCGGCGGTGGCGATACTGGTCAGCCTGCTGGTCTCTTTCACGCTGACGCCGATGATGAGCGCGCGGCTGCTGAGGGCCGAAGACGCGGCGGGAGGCCACGACAGCGCGAAATCGAGAAAAGGGTTTTATGCGTGGATCGACCGCGGCTACGAGTGGATGCTGGCGCGCTCGCTGCGCCACCGTATCGCTGTGTCGGTGCTCGCCCTGGCGGTCATCTTCTCATCGGCCCCGCTCTATTCGGTCGTAAGGCAGGACTATATCCCGTCGGATGTTGACGAAGGGGAGTTCGACATCTATGTGACCGGGCGCGAGGGGCTGAGCCTTGCTGCGATGAACGAAGCGATGCAGGCGATAGAGGCCGAGCTGATGTCGACGCCAGGAGTTCGGACCGTGCTGTCGAATACGGGCGGCGGGTTTCTTGGAGGCGTCAACCAGGGAGGGGCTTATGTTCGAATCACCCCCATTGAGGAACGCGCCTTCTCGGCGTCGCGTCTGTGGAGCAGCCTGCTCAAAGGCAGCCCGCTCGAAGCTTTTCGAGGCAACTACAGCCAGCGCGATGTTATGAACGAAGTGCGGAGCAGGCTGAGAAAGTTTCGCGATTTTCGAGCATCGGTCAGAAACATCCCGTCGTTCAACATCGGCGGCGGCAACATCGAGATAGATTTCGTATTTCGGGGGCCGGACCTTGAGGCGCTCGCTTCCTATGCCGAGCAGCTCCGCCAGAAAGCGCCCGATCTCGGCATAGTCGACGCCGATATTACACTCAAGCTCGACAAGCCGGAGCTTCGCGTCGAGATAGACCGGGCGCGAGCGGCGGACCTGGGCGTTGCGACCGAAGACATTGCCACGGCACTCAGGCTTATGGTCGGGGGCGACCAGCAGGTTTCGCGTTTCCGGGACCCGTCCGTAAACGACGACTACGACGTGCAGCTCAGGCTGAGCGAAGGCGACCGCAACGACCCGGATACTATCTCCACTCTCTATGTGCCCCGGCAGAGCGGCGGGCTCGTGCGGCTCGATAACGTTGTAAAGATATCTCACGCGACTGCGCCTTCGCGAATCGACCGTCTGGACAGGCAGCGGCAGGTGAGTCTCAGGGCGAATGTCGGGCCTGGGTACGCGCTGTCGGACCGGCTCGAAGCCTTGCGCAAAGAGGTCGAGAACATGAATCTGCCTGCCGCATACACGACATCGGTGTCAGGGC